>JAFAKB010000071.1 GCA_019235885.1 Candidatus Eremiobacterota bacterium
GGGAAGAGGCCGAACAGTTTCGCCGGGTTCGTCGACGCGAGGGCGACGAACTGGTTCAGCCCGATCACGCCTTTGTTGACGCCGTGCTCGTAGAGGATCGCGACCCGGTCTTCGATGGTCGGCGCGCCGTTGGGGATCTTCGAGAAGTCGTCCTTGCCCAGCTCTTTCTGCCCGCAGTTGTTGAACGAGCAGTGGTCCGAGCCGAAGGCATGCAGCTCGCCGTTCTTGAGCTTCTTGAGCAGGACTTGCTGGTCGCGCTTCTCGCGCAGCGGCGGCGACATCACGTAGTTCGCCGCGGCGAAGTTCGGGCGGTCATAGTCGCTCACGTCGCAGACGAGGTACTGCGGGCAGGTCTCGCCGTAGATCGGGAGCCCGCGCTTGCGCCCGTCGCTGATCGCGTCGGCCGCCATCGCGCTCGAGACGTGCACGACGTACAGCGGCGCGCCCGCGACTTCCGCGAGCCGGATCGCGCGCGAGGTCGCTTCGCCTTCGAGCTCGACGGGCCGCGTAAGCGCGTGGTACTTCGGCGCGGTCTGTCCGGCCGCCAGCGCCTCCTTCACCGTCACCTCGATGACGTCGCCGTTCTCGGCATGCACCTGCACCAGCCCGCCGGCCTTCGCGGCCGCTTTGAGCACCTTGAAGATCGTCTCGTCGTCGACTTGCAGCACGTGCTTGTAGGCCATAAAGACCTTGAACGAGTTGACGCCCTCGCGCACGATCATCTGCGGGATCTCTTCGATCGTCTCCGGCCGCCCGTCGGCGATCGTCAGGTGGAACGCGTAGTCGATCGCCGCTTTGCCGGCCGCTTTGCGGTGCCACATCGCGAGCGAGTTCGCGAGCGAGTCGCCTTTCTGGTGCAGCGCGAAGTCGACGATCGTCGTCGTCCCGCCCAGCGCCGCGGCGACCGTGCCGCTGGCGAAGTCGTCGATCGTCGTGGTTCCGCCGAACGGCATGTCCAGGTGCGTGTGCGGGTCGATGAAGCCGGGGAAGACGTACGCGCCCGACGCGTCGACCGTCTCGTGCCCGAGCTCGCCGATCGTGCGCGCGATCGCGGTGACGGTTCCGTCCTCGACCAGGACGTCGGCGGGGAAGACGTCGGTCGCGGTGACGACCGTGCCGCCTCTTACGACGGTACTGATGTGAGCCTCTCTCTCCAGGTGTGAACGGTGTCGCCGGCGTCGACGCGCACCATCTCGATGCAGTCCACCACCGGGCAGACCATCTGGCATAGGTTGCAGCCGACGCAGTGCTCCTCGTCGACGACCGGCGCGAGCTTTGGGTCGGCCGGGCGGTCGATGCACTGGTGCGCGGCGTCCTCGCAGGCGATGTAGCACTTGTTGCAGCGGATGCAAAGGTCGGGGTCGATCCGCGCGACGATCTTGTAGTCGAGGTTGAGATCGTTCCAGTCGACGAAGCGCGGGACCGTCTTGCCGACGATCTCGCGGACCGAGGCGACGCCGCGCGCGTCGAGGTAGTTGTTCAATCCGTCGATCATGTCGCCGACGATCCGGAAGCCGTGGTGCATCACCGCCGTGCAGACCTGCACCGTCGACGAGCCCATTAGCATGAACTCAACCGCGTCGCGCCAGTCGGAGATCCCGCCGATCCCCGAGATCGGGATACCGACCTGTGCGTCCTTCGCGCACGCGCCGACCATGTTGAGCGCGATCGGCTTCACCGCCGGGCCGCAGTAGCCGCCGTGCGAGGACTGCCGGTCGACGTGCGGGATCGGCAGCCAGGTGTCCAGGTCGACGCCGATCAGCGAGTTGATCGTGTTGATCAGGCTGATCGCGTCGGCGCCGCCCTTCGCCGCCGCGCGCGCGGCGTAGCGCACGTCGGTGACGTTCGGCGTGAGCTTCACGATGACGGGGACGTGCGCGGCCTCCTTCGCCCAGCGCGTCACCATCTCGATCAATTCGGGGTCTTGCCCGACCGCCGCGCCCTGCCCGCGCTCCGACATCCCGTGCGGGCAGCCGAAGTTTAGCTCGAAGCCGTCGACCGGCACCGTCTCGCAGCGCGCGATCAGCTCGTGCCAGCTGGCCTGCGTGCACTCGGTCATCAGCGAAACGACGATCGCGCGGTCGGGATACGCCGCCTTGCATTCCGCGATCTCGCGCAAGTTGTCTTCGAGCGGACGGTCGGTGATGAGCTCGATGTTGTTCATCCCGGCCATGCGGTACGCGCCGACGTTCATCCCGGCGAAGCGCGAGGTGACGTTCACGATCGGCTCGAGCGCGAGCGTCTTCCACACCGCGCCGCCCCAGCCGGCGGCGAACGCGCGCATCACCTGATAGCCCGAGTTCGTCGGCGGCGCGGAGGCGAGCCAGAACGGGTTCGGGCTGCGAATTCCAGCCAGATCGATCGACAGGTCGGCCATCAGCGCACCTCCGCGCGCAGCGCTGCGTCGGCGCTCTGCGCCGCGATCTTCCCGCGCTGCGCCGCTTCGACGACCATCGCGTCGACGCCGCCCGGGACGAACATGCAGTCGCCGGCGGCGAAGACGTTCGGGCGGTTGGTGCGCATGTGCTCGTCGACGAGCGCGATCCCGTTGACGTCGTGCGTGACGCCGAACGCGTCGAACAGCGCGGTGTGCCGCGTCTGGCCGATCGCCAGGATGACCGTGTCGGCCGCGACGACGCGCTCGGTGCCGGGGAGCGGTCGCGCGCTGTTGTCCGGTGCGGTCGAGATCAGCTCGAGTCCCGCGACCCGCCCGTCACGCACGAGGATCCGCTTCGGCAGCACGTACGTGCGAAACTCGACGCCTTCGACCTGCGCGAACTCCACCTCGAAATCGTACGCGGTCATCCGCTCCGCGCCGCGCCGGTAGTACATCGTCACGGAGGGAACACCAAGCCGGCGCGAGCAGGTCGCCGCGTCGATCGCGGTGTTGCCGCCGCCGATGATCGCGACGGCGTCGCCGAGCACGCCGACGTCGCCGCCCATCTTCGCGACGCGGATGAAGTCCAGCGCATCCCACACGCCGATTGCATCTTCGCCTTCGATCCCGAGGCGCGGCACGTTCCCCATTCCGACCGTCAGCACCACCGCATCGTGCTGCGCGAGCACGTCCTCCGCGGAGATCGTCTCGCCGACCGCGACGCCGGTGCGGATCTCCACGCCGAGCGCGCGCACCTGCTCGACCTCCCACAGCGCGATCTCGGCCGGGAGGCGAAACGGAACGATGCCGTACGTGTCCAGCCCGCCCGCCGCCTCGTCGCGCTCGAAGATCGTCACCGCGTGCCCCATCCGCGCGAGCTCGCGCGCCGCCGCAAGCCCCGCCGGACCTCCGCCGACCACGGCCACGCGCTTTCCGCTCGGCGGTCCGGGCTCGAAGAGCCGCACGTTCTCGCGGATCGCCCAGTCGGTCGCGTAGCGCTGCAGGTCGCCGATCCGGATGGGGTTGTGGTCGGCGTTGTAGACGCAGGCGCCCTCGCAGAGCTGGTCGGTCGGGCAGACGCGCGCGCAGCTGGCGCCGACCGGGTTCGCGTCCATGATCGTCTGCGCGCTGCCGAGCAGATCGCCGGTCGCGATGCGGCCGATGAAGCGCGGCACGTCGATCGAGGTCGGGCACGCGCGGGTGCAGGGCGCGTCGTAGCAGTTGAGGCAGCGGTTCGCCTCGATCTCGACTTCCATGCGGGACAACCGCTTCGCGATCGGCGGCCCCAAGCTCACTGACGGAAAAGCCAAGCATCCTCCAAGCGCGGAGAGACGTCGTTGAAGCGTCATTCACGCTCGCCGGTAGGCGCTCCCGGTGCGGTGCTCGTACCGAGCGGGGATGCGAGCCGTCCGCCTCCACGAGATCGACCGCGAGCGCGGTCCCCAGCTCTTCCGCGTCGAGCAGGTCGACGATCCGCAGCCCGGCCGCGGCGAGACGCTCGTGAAGATCCGGCGCGCGGCCTTCAACCGCCGCGACGTCTTCATCAGCCAGGGACTCTACCCCGGGATCCAGCTTCCGTGCATTCCGGGCTCCGACGGCGCCGGCACCGTCGTGGTGCACGGCGAGGGTGTGAACGGGCCGCCGGCCGGGACGCGGGTGGTGATCGATCCGACGCTGGGCTGGGGCCCCGACCAGCGCGTCTGGCGGCGCAGTGGGCAGGTCCTCGGCATGCCGCATCAGGGCACGTTCGCGGAGTACATCGCCGTGCCGGCCGAAAACGTGCACCCCGCGCCGCCCTCGTTGAGCGACGACGAAGCGGCGGCGATCCCGCTCGCCGGCGTGACCGCGTACCGCGCGCTCGTCTACCGCGGAGGCTGCACGAAGGACGACGTCGTGTTGATCACCGGCATCGGCGGCGGCGTGCAAACGTTCGTGCTGCTGTTCGCGAAGAAGATCGGCGCGAAGGTGATCGTCACCTCGTCGAGCGACGAGAAGCTCGAGCGCGCGAAAGCAATGGGCGCCGACGTGGCGATCAACTACAAGGCCAACGAGAAGTGGGAGAAGGAGGTCGCCGCGGTCGACGGCGGCCCGAGCCTGGTCGTCGACTCCGCCGGCGGCGACACGCTCGCAAAGGCGCTGAACGTCACCCGCTACGGCGGCCGCGTCGTGATCTACGGCGGCACGCAAGGCGACGCGAAAATCCGCCCGTTCTCGGTCTTCTGGAAGCAGCTCGACGTAATGGGCTCCTCGATGGGCTCGCCGCGAGACTTCACCGACATGCTGGCGATGTTCGATGGATCGATTAAGCCGGCGATCGACCGCGTCTATCCGATCGATGAAGTAGCCGCAGCGGCCGAATCGGTGGACAAGGGCGCGCAGTTCGGGAAGGTGCTGCTCGCGGTGAGCGGTTGAAGCGCTCCGCGTAACGCTGAGAGCGCGCTCCGCGGTGAAACGAACTCCGTGAGCCGGCGGTAGAGCGCGCGCGTGATGGATCGCGGTGCGGTCGTGCTCTCGGTGCGCGGGTTGAGGCGGCGATTCGGGAGCGTCGAAGCGGTCGCCGGCATCGACCTTGACGTCGCGCGCGGCGAAGTGGTCGCATTGCTGGGCCCGAACGGGGCGGGAAAGACGACGACCCTCGCGTGCATCGGCGCGCTCCTCTCACCGAGCGCCGGGGCCATTTCCGTCGCTGGCGCGACGAAACGCACCGAGCGGGAACGGCGCGTGGCGTACGTCCCCGAGCTGCCGGTCGTGTACGACGACCTTACTCCGGCGGAGCACTTGCGATTCGTTGCGGCCGCACGCCGGCTGACCGACGCCGACGCGACGGTGTCGCAGGCGCTCGAGCGCACCGGGTTGAGCGCGTTGCGCGACCGGCCGGCAGGGACGCTGTCGAAGGGAAACCGCCAGCGCTTGTGTTTGGCGGGCGCGCTGCTTGCGCGCGCCGACCTCGTGCTGCTCGATGAGCCGAGCGCGGGACTCGATCCGGCGGCGCAGCATGCGCTGGTCGGGCTCGTGCGCGATCTCGCTGCCAGCGGCGCCGGGGTCGTCGTCAGCACGCACGCGCTGGCGACGGCGTTCGAAGCGGCGGATCGCATCATGGTGCTCGTCGCGGGACGCATCGTGCTCGACGAGCCGGTGGCGCGCTTTGCGACGCTCGAAGCGCTGCGCACGGCGTATCTCGGCGTCGCCGCATGACCGCCTCGCTGCTGCGGTTCGAGGCGACGATCGCGCGCGCGGCGGCGCGTCGTGCCGTGCGGCATCCGACGCGCCGCACGCTGTGGAGCACCGTCGGTGCGCTGGCAGTCATCGCGTTCGCCGTCGAGGTCGTCACGTCGCCGAACGCGGCGCGCACGCTCGGCGCCTGGTCGCCGACCCCGGTGCTCGTCCTTGCGGTCTGCGTCGTCGTCCTCGCGCTCGCGGCGCTCGCCGGACGGCACACGTCGCTGACATACGGCACGCGCGCGGCCGATACGGTCTGGTGGCGCTACGCCGGCGTCACGACGCAGGAGGGGCAGCGCGCGACGACGGCGGTGCTTGCAGTTCGCGCGACCGCGACCGTCGCGGCCGTCGCCGCACCGCTCGGCGTGCTGTTCGCGTCGGTCGACCCGGCACGGGCGGGCAGCATCATCTTGATGGCGGTAGCGGCGATCGGCGTGGCGCCCCTGAGCGTAGTAACATCGTCGCTGACGGCGTTCCGAACGTCTGACGACTCGCGCGCCCGTGCGCGCGACGTCGTGCCGAACGAGCGTTGGCGCGCACGCGTTCCGCGCGGCCTTGCGGCGGCGCGCTGGCTCATCGCTCGGCGCCGCGGTGAAGCGCTCGTTCCGTTGGTGCATTTTCTGGGCGGTGCGCTTCTCGGAGCGGTGCTGCCGTTCGCCGCCGCGCGAGCCGGGGGCCAGACGACCGCGCTCGCGGTCGTCGTCGGCGGATTCGCATTGCTCGTCGACGGTGCGCTGCGCCGCACGACCGCGCCGGCAACGCTGCTCACGCCGTGGTGGCGCGCCGCGCTCGGCACGTCCGCACGCGCGATCGCGGTGTGGGCGTTCGCCGACGCGGTCCAGGTCGCCGCATTCGCCGCAGCCGCCGCGCCGGCGCTCGGGATCGCGATCGGAAAGCCGCTGCTCGGTGTCGCCGCCGTGCCGCTCGTCGTCCTCACGCCGGTCGCGTCACGCTTGATCTCGTTGTCCGTCGACGTCTTCTTTTCGCGCGACCGCCGCGGCCCGGGTGCGTTCGTGCGCGTGGTGCTAACCTCCGCGCTCGCGGTGCTCGTCGTGCTCGCCTCGTTGTCCGCGGGCGCACGCGCAGGGGCGCCGGCGGCACTCGCAACCGCGACCGCGCTGGTCGCAGCCTACGCCGTAGCGGCGGCGGCATTCTGCGAATGGCGGCTGAGCGCGGCCGTCTGACCGGCCGCGCTCACGTTCCCCGTAGCCTTTCGAGAAATGCGCGGGAGCGAACGACGTGGGCGAGCATGACGTTATACCATGTTGCACAGCACCAGCAAGGTGATCGCGAAGGCGAAGACGCCGTCCGAGAACGACTCGAAGCGTCCTTTGTTCACGCGAGTGCGTAACGCAGCAGTGGCTCGGCGACTTCGAAGCCGAGCTCTGCGCGGATCACGTCGGCGCCGAGGTTGCGGTCGAGCTTCGAGAGGTCGGGGTTGAGAATCGCCGCTTCCTGGGCGGTCGCTTCGCGTTCAACCGCTTTGCTTCGGACGCGGCCTTCGTGCTCGAACGCGAGCAGGTATGCGAGGATTTGCCGTCCGGCCGCGGGCCAGAGTCGCTTGTCGACGCCGGCGTAGATTCGTTCGACGAGCTGCGGGATCGTCGTCGGGCCGGTGGCGAGCGCGTCGACGATTTGGCGCTCACGTTGCTCGCGGTGCGCGATGTACTCCTCCAGCTTGGCGCGCACGTCGCGCATCTCCGGGCCGTGGCCGCCGTAGATCGCGCTCGCGTTGCCGTACTCCTCGCGCAGGCGCCGCAGCGTGCGCTGGTAGGTCCGCATCTCGCCGCCGGGCGGTGCGACGACGACGTAACTGTTCCCGATCACGACGTCGCCGGTGAAGAGCGCGCGCTCGTCGTCGAGCACGAAGACGAGATGATCGCGCGCGTGGCCCGGCGCGTGCAGCACAGTGAACGACGCGTCCTCGAACGAGAGCCGCTCGCCGTCCGCCAGCTCGCGGTCATGCGGAAACTTCGCCTCCGGATGCGCGAGCACGGGCGCGCCGGTCGCTACGGCGAGCGGCGCTGCGCCGGGAAAATGATCGGGATGCCCGTGCGTCACTAGAATCGCCGCGTACGAAGAATCGCGCTCGCGCGACGCGGCGAGAAAGGCGTCGCGCTGCGCGTCGTCGACCGGACCCGGATCGATCGCGACCAGCCTTTTCGGGCCGACGCGCACGACGTAACCGTTGGTGCCGTCGAGCGTCATCGGCGAGGGATTGTTCGCGCGTAGCCGCGTCACGCGCGCGCTCAGCAAGGCCGGCGCGTGCGTCACCACGCGTTCTCCAGCTCCGGAATCATCACGAACGTCGGCCCGGGCTGTACTTCCGGCGTCACGGTGACGATCGCTTTCGCGCGCGCGAACGCGAGCAGCTGCGACACGGTGCGGTACGGCGCGATCCGTTCCAAGTGTTTGATCGTCGGAAAGATCAGCCCGATCTCGCCGCGCTCGTGCAGCGCGAGCGCTTCGAGCGGGCGCAGCCACCGGCCGTCGTGCACTTCGCTCGTGTCGGCTTCGGCGACTTGGTCTTCGGGCGCGCGCGCTACGAAGAAGCGCGCGTCGAACCGGCGCGTCGCCAGCTCCGCCTTCGGCGTGATCCAGCGCGAGAAGTAGACGAACTGCGAGGCGTCAACTGCGACGCCGAGGCGCTCCAGCACCGCGCCGAAAGCGATCTCGCCGGCCAGCATCGCGCGCCGCGCTTCCCGTAGCGCGCCGGCGTCGACCGGGCGGTCGGCGAAGAGCAGGCCGACTTCCTCGAACGTCTCCCGCGCGGCGGTCATCGCGTAGGCGGGCTCGACCGCGCCGGCCGAACCGTGCAGCCGCTGCGCCGCTTCGTGCCGGTCCGCCTCGTCCACCCGGCCGCCCGGGAAGACGTACCGGTCCGGCAGGAACACCGCGCCGACACCGCGCCGCACCATGAAGACCTGCAAGCCCTCGCTCGCGTCGCGTCCGACGATCACGGTGGCGGCGTCGCGTACCTCGGCGGCCGGCTCCCTCACCGGAACCCCGCGTGGGCCAAGGCGCGTTCCTTCTCTGCAATGCGTCCGTCTCTCATCGTCACCTCGGCACTCGTTCTCGCTCTCGGTGCGACGACACTCGCGGGAGCCCAGTCGACCCCCGCCCCGGCTGCGGCGCCGACCCCGATTCCGGTCCCGACCGTGCCGCCGAGCACGCCGAACTCGCAGGTGCTGCAGACGATCCTGAACGTCGGCCAGCAGATTCTGCAGCGCCAAGCGATCAACGCGCGCAACAACGTGCGCGGGACGGTCTCGTACTTCAAGCATTTCGACATGCAGGTCCAGTGCGGGCCGAACTGCTACCGCAACGTCCGCCTGCACCAGGGAACGGTCATCAACCCGCGCGGCGCCACGCCGGGCGCCGGCACGTACGTCGACGTGAACGGCCGCACCGACCCCAACGGCACGCTCGAAGCCGACAACATCACGATCCAGCAGTAGTCTCGTCGGCGGCGGAAAACCCCGTCATACGATGCGCTGTGCGATCGGAGCCGACGACGTCGGCCCGCTGACCGATGCCCTGCTGGCCGAGCTGGAAAAGCGCGGTGCCGCGGTCACCACGTTCGGCGCCGTGCACGATCCGAACGACAAAGAATGGGCGTCGATCGGGCGCGCCGTCGGCGAGGAGGTGGCGGCCGGCCGTGCCGACCTCGGCATCGTGTGCTGCTGGACGGGGACCGGAATCTCGATCGCCGCGAACAAAGTGCACGGCGTGCGCGCGGCGCTGTGCGCCGACGCGCTCACCGCGGAAGGCGCGCGCAAGTGGAACGACGCGAACGTGCTCGCGCTCAGCTTGCGCGCGACGAGCGCTGCGGTCGGCCTCGAGATCCTCGACGCGTTCATGTCGACCGCCGCAAGCGAGGACCCGTCCGACCGCCGTTCGATCGCCGCGCTCGAGTAGCCGCGCGCTCCGCCCGTACGCAAAAAAAGAAATAGCGAAAGGGCCACACCGATCGGCGTGGCCCTCCGTAACCTGTTTCGATTGTTGCCGCAGCGACCAATCGGTCACCGCGACGCTTGTTCCTTCGGTGGATCCTCGGTCATCGAAATGATGCCGCCCTCCTGCCTTCGGATGAAGTTTGCGCTTGTCAGAAAATCGTTGTCGCTCTTGTCACCGCAGGCGCGCAGTCAGCCTGGCGGTGGCTTCGGAACCGGGTGGATCTTGCGACGTCAAGCCGCCCTCCCGTGTGTCGTCGTGAGTACCTCGAGGTGTCCTCATCCTACCTCTGCGCTAGGGCAGGGTCAACCCCAAATTCCAGGGACTTTCGCGAAGCCGTTGCAACTTGGTCTGCGGTGAGCTCTCGTCTGGCCCGAATCTTGCGCCGCTTGGAGGCGGTCGGTATCCTGCTCGCATCGTTCGTGCTCGCGGCCGTGGTCGTTTCCCACCGTCCGTGGGTTGAGCAAGTGCTCGCTCAGCTTGGCCCTTTCGCGATGCCGCTCGCCGTCCTCGTGTTCGCGGTCGTCGCTTCGGCGCCGTTCTCCGTCACCGATGCGCTGGCGGTCATGAACGGCGTGCTGTTCGGCCCGGTGTGGGGCTCGGTCGTGAACGCGATCGGGCTGGTGCTTGCCGCGGTGATCGGGTACGTCGTCGCGCTGCGCACCTCCAGCGCGTTCGACGTGCGGAAAAACGTCGAGCGGCTGCCGTCCTGGGCGCGCCATTTCAAGATCGGCTCGCCGATGTTCTTGATCGCCGTGCGCATCATTCCGGGGCTCGGCGGCACGATCGCGACGCAGACCGCCGCCGCGCTGCGCGTCCCGATCTTCCGCCAAATCTACACGATGTGCGCCGTCGCCATCCCGATCTGCACCGTGCTGGCCGTCTTCGGGAACGCGGCCTCCGACTACGTCGATGCGCACATCGTCGAACCGACTCAAGCCTTCGCGGAGAGACATCACATTCATATCCGACGCCGCCACAGCCACCGCGCCGCGGAACAGATGCTGCAAACGCTGCCGACGCTCGCGCCGTGAACGCAACGCCGAGCTCCGGCCTGAGCGTCACGCTGGTCGATTCGCCCGAAACGCTCGCCGCGACGTGCGCTCGCATCGCGCGCGCGCCGCGCGTCGCGCTCGACACCGAGTTTCACACCGAAAAGTCGTACACGCCGCACCTCATGGTGGTGCAGCTGCTGTTCGAGGACGGCGTCGCGGTCGTCGACCCGCTCGCGGTGCGCGATCTGCGCCCGCTGGTCGACGCGCTCGCCGGCGCGCGCGTCGTCGGCCACGCGCTCAGCTCCGATCTGCGCATTCTTGCCGACGCGTTCGAGACGCTCCCGCGCGCGGTCTTCGACACCCAGGTCGCCGCGGCGTTCGTCGGCTACGGCCTCTCGATCTCGCTGCTCGACCTCGTGCGCGATCTGTGCGGCGTGACGCTGCGCAAGTCGCAGACCGTCAGCGACTGGAGCACGCGGCCGCTCACCCAGAAGCAGGTCGAATACCTGGTCGACGACGTGAAGTACCTCTTCCCGCTCGAAGACCGGTTGCGCGAGCGGCTGCGCGCGCGCGGGCGCGAGTCGTGGGCCGACGAGGAGATGCCCGCGCTCAGCGAGCTGCGCACCTACCGCAGCGATCCGCGGCGGCTCTACCTGCGCGTCTCGGGGAACGCGCGGATGAACCGGCGGGAGCTGGGGATCCTCAACGAGCTCGCGCACCTGCGCGACCGCTACGCGCGCGAGCGCAACATCCCGCTGAAGTACGTTCTCCCGGACGACGTGATGGTCGGGCTCGTGCAACTGCGGCCGAAGAGCGTCGAGGAGCTCTCGCAGCTGCGCCGCATCGACGCCGGGACGCGGCGCAACCTCGGCGAGCGGATCGTCGAAGCGGTCCGGCGGGGCGAAGCGATTCCCGAAGACGCCTTGCCGCCGCGCGCGCCCAAGCCGCTCGGCCCGCAGCGCGAGGCGCTCGTCGCGACGATGGCGGTGCTGGTCAGCGCGCTGGCCGCCGAGAACGATCTGCCGACGACGCTGCTCCTGCCGCGGGCCGCGCTCGAGCGGATCGCGCGCGAGGCCCCGCAGACTCCCGAGGCGCTCGGCGACCTCGTGAACCTGACCTCGTGGCGGCGCCAGCTCGTCGTCGAGCCGCTCTGGCAGCTGCTCGCCGGCGAGTCCGTTTTGCGCGTGCGCGGCTACGGCAACGGCGACCCGCGCACGATCTTCGAGCCCGTCGCCCCGGCCGAGCCGGAGGCTAGCGGTGAGGTGTCGGCGACGGGGTAGGACCGGCAGGCTGCCCGAGCTGCGGCGGGGGCGGCGGGCGGTAGCCGCTCGGCGTCGGCGTCGGTGCCGGCGGCATGGGCGCCGGCGTGCGACGGTCGTACCCTTCGAGCGTCTTGGCGATCTGCGCGTTGTAGCGGCGCTGCGTGCTGCAGTCGGCGGCGTGCTTCGTTCCCTTGAGCCCGGGCCAGTTCGTGCACTGGAGCAGCAGCATGTCGGCCCGGGTGAAGTCCTGGCGCCAGTTCCCGATTTTCAGATCGTGCTCCGCAGGCGCCCGCATCGAGAGCAGATACGCCTCGTTGACGAGGTGCATCTGCGGATCGCGGCAGCCCTGGTTCGCCGAGAGCCCGGCGACCGAGGAGTCGTACCTGACCTGCGTGGAGACCCCGTCGCTCGCGGCGGTCTTCTCGTACGCGAGCGCCTGCGCGCAGGCGTTGGGGGCGGCGGCGGCCGGTGGCGACCCGCCCGCGGCGGCGAGGAGCAGCGCGGCGGCGCACACCGCCAGCCCGAGCCGTCCGGAAATGCGAATGCGATCGATCACGTCGGCTTGGTTCCCGCTCGGAGGACTAACCTCCGCGAAGCAATGTGAAAAACCGCCCGATTCGGGAGGCGTCGTACGAGGCGTCGGCGGACAGCTCGCGCGCGGTCCAGGCCCGGACGGCGTCGAGGTCGACCTCGCCGGCGCGGGCGCGCGCGACGGCCAGCGCGACGTCGAGGGCGGTCCGGTCGCCCCACGCCCAGTAGTGGAGGAAGCGGTCGCGCACGACGTCGGTCGGCGTGTAGACGTGCAGCAGCAGATCGCCGCGCCGGTCCGTTCGCCACGACGTGACGTACTCGCGCCCGATCGCGAGCGGGCCGATCGGGAACGCGAGCGTGTACGGAAGCGTCGCGTGGCGGTAGTGGCCTTCGTTCACGAAGGCGTAGCCGAGCGTCGCGAGCGCGCGGTCGACGACGTGCGGTGCCGCGCCGACCTCGACCACGAAGTCGACGTCGAGCGATTGATAGAGGTCGGGAACGTAGTACGCCGCCGCGCTTCCGCCGCACAGCACCGCGGTCTCCCCGGCGCGCTCCAGCACGGTGCACGCCGCGAACGCGACGTCGACCAGCGAGGCGTGCTCATCCAACATCAGAGCGGCTTGCCGATCCGGCGCGGCCGCTCGCGAAACGTGCGCGCGCGCTCGCCGACTTCCGGATAGGCGTGCGCGAGCCGCTCGAGCAGCGCGCGCAGCTCGACCGCGCCGTACCAGCGGCGGTTCAGCAGCACGATCCGCGTCGTCCCGACCGGCCGCGAGACGACGACGCCGGCGCGCTCGAGCGCGATCACGACGCGGTGGACCGCGTTCGGGCTGCCGTCGATCTGGCGCGCCAGCTCGCGCACGTGCAAGCCGTTCTCCGAAAGCGCCAGCCGGACGAGAATCCGGTCCTTGGTCGCGGTGCCGAACAGGGCCGGCCGCAAGTCGTCGCGCCGCACCCGCACACTGTCCCAAAAAACAGTACGACTGTCAACAAAGCGGGGACGGTGCCGCAGCAGCAGTCCGACCGCTACCGCCGAACGCTGATCCTCGCCATGCAGCAGACGCATCCGAACAGCTTCTCCGCGCGCGACACGCTGCGCGCTCCTTCGGCGGGCTCCGGAAAGGCGCGCGAGTACACGTACTTTCGGCTGAGCGCGCTCGGTGAGCGCTACGACCTCGCGACGCTGCCGTACTCGCTGAAGATCTTGCTCGAGAACCTGCTGCGCTTCGAAGACGGGCGTTCGGTGACGAAGGACGACGTCGAGGCGCTGGCAGCGTGGCAGCCCGGCACGCCGTCGACGAAAGAGATCGCGTACCGGCCGGCGCGCGTGCTGCTGCAAGACTTCACCGGCGTGCCGTGCGTCGTCGACCTCGCCGCGATGCGCGACGCGATCGGCGAGCTCGGCGGCGATCCGCGAAAGATCAACCCGCTGCAGCCGGTCGAGCTGGTCATCGACCATTCGGTGCAGGTCGACGCGTGGGCGTCGCCCGAGGCGTTCGAAAAGAACGCGGAGCTGGAATTCGCGCGCAACGGCGAGCGCTACGCGTTCCTGAAGTGGGGACAGTCCTCGCTCGACGGTTTCCGGGCCGTGCCGCCCGACACCGGGATCGTCCACCAGGTCAACATCGAGTATCTGGCGCGCGTCGTGTTCGGCGCCGGCGGCGCGGGCGAGCAGCATCCCGGCGGAACGGCGCTCGCGTACCCCGACACCGTCGTCGGGACCGACTCGCACACGACGATGGCGAACGGGCTCGGCGTGCTGGCCTGGGGCGTCGGCGGGATCGAGGCGGAAGCGGCGATGCTGGGCCAGCCGGTCACGATGCTGATCCCGGAGGTGATCGGGTTCAAGCTGACCGGAAAGCTGCGCGAAGGCGTCACCGCGACCGATCTCGCCCTGCAGATCACGCAGATGCTGCGCAAGAAGGGCGTCGTCGGCAAGTTCGTCGAGTTCTACGGCGCCGGCTTGTCTTCGCTGCAAGTCGCCGACCGCACCGTGATCGGCAACATGTCGCCGGAGTACGGTTCGACGGTCGCGATCTTCCCGATCGACCAACTGACGCTCGACTACCTGCGCTTGACCGGGCGCGCCCAAGAGCAGATCGAGTTGGTCGAAGCGTACGCGAAGGCGCAGGGGATGTTCCGCACCGACGCCTCGGCCGATCCGCGCTTCACCGACACGCTCGCGCTCGACCTCGGCGACGTCACCCCGAACCTCGCCGGCCCGCGGCGCCCGCAGGACCGCGTTCCGCTGAAGGACGTGAAGACGACGTTCAACGCCGCGCTCGAAGAATGGCAGAACGCGCGCAACGGCAACGCCAAAGCGCTCGAGCGCTTCGAAGGCGAAGGCGGCGGAACCGCGGTCGCCGCGCAGCCGCGCACGCAGGTCTCCGACGGCGCGGTGGTGATCGCGGCGATCACCTCGTGCACGAACACCTCGAACCCGGCGCTGCTGATCGGCGCCGGTCTGCTGGCGAAGAAGGCCGTCGAGAAAGGGCTCAAGCCTGCGCCGTGGGTGAAGACGTCATTGGCGCCGGGCTCAAAAGTCGTCACCGACTACCTGCAGAAGGCCGGCCTGACGCCGTACCTCGACCAGCTCGGGTTCAACTTGGTCGGCTACGGCTGCACGACGTGCATCGGGAACAGCGGCCCGCTCGGCGAGGACGTCGCACACGCGGTCGCCGAGCACGACATGATCGTCGCCGCGGTGCTCAGCGGCAACCGCAACTTCGAAGGCCGCATCCACCCGCAAGTGCGCGCCAACTATCTCGCCTCGCCGCCGCTCGTGGTCGCCTACGCGCTCGCCGGCCGGATGGACGTCGACTTGACGAGCGAGCCGCTGGGCCGCACCGCGACCGGCGAAGACGTGTACCTGCACGACGTTTGGCCCAGCAGCGAGGAGATCAACGCGGCGATGGCCGCGGCGCTGAACGAGGCGATGTTCCGCGCGCGCTACGCCGACGTGTTCGCGGGCGACCGGCGCTGGTCGGCGATGAACGTTCCCGCCGGCGAGCGCTACGCCTGGGACGAGCAATCCGAATACGTCAAGCGCCCGCCGTACTTCGACGGGATGCCGAAGCAGCCCGCGCCGCTCCAGGACATTCGCGGGGCGCGCGTGCTCGCGATGGTCGGGGACTCGGTGACGACCGACCACATCTCGCCGGCCGGCAACATCGCGAAGAGCTCGCCCGCCGCGAAGTACTTGATGTCGAAAGGCGTTCAGCCGCAGGACTTCAACTCGTACGGGGCCCGGCGCGGGAACCACGAGGTGATGGTCCGCGGCACGTTCGCGAACATCCGGCTGCGCAATCTGCTCGTCCCCGGCACCGAAGGCGGCGTGACGCGCCATCTTCCGACCAACGAGCAGATGTCCATCTACGACGCCAGCGAGAAGTACCGCGCCGACGGCACCCCGCTCATCGTGCTCGCAGGCAAGGAGTACGGCAGCGGCAGCTCGCGCGACTGGGCCGCAAAAGGCCCGTACCTGCTCGGAATCAAGGCGGTGATCGCCGAGTCGTTCGAGCGCATCCACCGCTCGAACCTGATCGGCATGGGCATTCTCCCGCTGCAGTACGTGAACGGCGCGACGCGCGAATCGCTCGGCCTCACCGGCGAAGAGACGTACGCGATCGAAGGCGTCGCCGCAAAGCTGGAGCCGGGCATGACCGTGAAAGTCACCGCCGCCGATGCGAACGGCGCGCCGAAACCGTTCGACGCCCTCGTCCGCATCGACACCCCGGACGAAGCCGAATACTACCGCCACGGCGGCATCCTGCAGTACGTCCTGCGGCAGCTTGCCGTGTGACGTGACCTGCGCGAACCGGACTACTCGTCCGAGTCGTGCTTCTCGGGCTCGCGTTTCTCTCCAAAGAGCAGGCGCTTCGCGAAGTGTTCGGCCTTCTCCAACGGAGACTCGTGCTCGCCGTGTTCGTGCCCCGATTTCTCCGCGCACTCCTCGCGCTCCGAGGGGACCTCGCGGCACAGTTCGCCCGCGCGGCGCAGGACGATCGAGACGGGACAGTCCGGCGTTTCCTCGTCGACGAACACGCTGACGGCGATGCGCTCGCACCACGCGCGGTTCGCGAGCGCTTCGATCTCGCGCTCGCGACCGCGGAACCAGTGCTCGTGTCCGCTTTCCGTCTCGAGCAGAAACCCTTCGAAGTCGCCGAAGCGGTCGTAGAAGAGCGCGGCGACCTTGCCGCAGTACTCGCGATAGCACCGGAACGGGTGGCCGTGCGGTTCGGGAACGTGGCCGGGGACGTCGCCTTCCGGCGAGGGCGGTATCGCGTTCGGGTTGCCGCCGAAGCTGCCGACGCGCCCGGCGACGACGTCAAGGTACCGCAGCAGGACGGGCCGCCAGCGGTTCGCCGGCGGCATCACCTCGAGCCGCCACTTCAGCCACGCCAGCAGACGTTCTTCCGGATAGAGCAGCTGCTCTTTGGTGCCGATCTTGATCGTGATCTGGAACGCCGCGAGCGTTCGGCGCCATTCGTACTGCGGCGTTTTCTGGATCGGGGCCGCTTGGAGCTGCGGTCCGCTCGTCACCGGCGGCGGCGCGGTTGCGAAGCCGGCCGCATCGGTGATCTGGCGAACGACGATGTCGTACGTGTCGCCCCGCCGCACGCCGGCCGGCACGTTCACCGACAGCAGCCCGGCGTAGCGGCCCTCGCCCTTCGGGATCGGGACGAACGTCGTTCCTTCCGCCGGACACGCGATCGTGTGCGCGTCGACCACGGTGAGGCGGTGCGACGTGTACATCGCGCGCGCCAGCGTGAGGACGTCGGCGGCGTTCACCTCGGGCAGATACAGCGTCGCCGTGCTGCCGGCAGGCGTGCGGCCCCAGGTGATCATGAGCTCGTCCGGCTCGTGTGCCGCGCCGGACGCGCGCACCTCGAACGGGTGCGACATGACGCGCGAGGGCGCGGTGCCGGGGTTCGGACCGTCGATCCAGCCGATGTTGCGCTGGGCCAGCTTGTCGGAGGTCGCCGACGTCGCACCGGGCGGGACCGGCGTGTCGTCGAAACGGATCTCCGCGATCAGGCACTGGTGCGGCGCCACGGTGATCGCACCGCTGATCGACTGCGTCCCCGGCCACGGGCCGTCCCACTTCGTGGGGTCGGCCGGCGGCGTCGGGATCAGGAACGTCTGGCCCGGCTGGTTCACGTCGAGCCAGCAGCCGTAGTAGGTGTCGACCTCGACGCCGGGAACCGTCGTGATCGGTTGCGCGTTCGTGTCGTCGTGCTGCTTGTGCATGTCCGCCGGCGTGACCAAGTTGATGCGGTCGGCCGCGAAGCACGGAATCGTGACGTACTCCGGGTTGCCGTGCTGGTCGTTCTGCACGCCGAGCAGCGGGATCTTGTGGTTCGGAGTGACGCCGTCGGTTCCCCAGCGGTACGTCGTGTTCTCGTTGAAGTCGGAGTTCGTGCTCTGCGCTTGGAAGAGCCGGAAGAAGACGCGCACCGGACCGACCATGGTCGCCGTGTTGCCGAGTATCCGAACCCGCGCCAGGGCGAAGTTGAAGGTCAGGTCGCCGTTCTTGTCCTTCGGCAGGAACTCGAGCGCAGAGACACCCTCCTCAGCCTGGCTCAGCGACTCGAACATGTCGCCGTTCATGATCGTGCCCGGCGTGTTGAGGTTGTGGATGACCGCTTGGATGTACGCGACCGCGCCGGAAGCGTCCGCCGGGTTGGGGACGCTGAACCACTGGTGCGTCTGGTTCGGCGTGACCTTGAAGACGCGCATGTCGTAGCTGAGCCAGAACGGGAACGTGGTCGGGTCGGCCGGGTTGACGTCGGTGAGGTACGGGTCTTCGCCTTTCGCGAGCTCGATCAGCGCGGTCGACCTCACGGTGACCAGGCCGACGGTCAGCGACGCGTGCAGCGTCAGGACGGCGACTTGGTGCTGGTTCAGCGCGGCGAACGCCGCGGTGTTGGGGAACGAGATCGTGTACGGGTACATGTAGCGCTGCAGCGGCAATTGCAGCGTTGGGTCTTCGGCGAGAATCGGCTCGGGGCCGAACGTGTTCACCGTCGGTAAATTGTTGCCGATCGTCATGATCTGCATCGTGCTGAGCGTGGGGTTCAGGGCCGCGTCGATCGTGGCGGTGATCACCGGCGCCGGGTTCGGGGGCGAGCTCAAATCGTTGGTGACGGCGAACCCGAGCGCTTTGTTCGGGAACCCGTCGACGGCCAGCCAGAACGCGCTCGGATAGGAGGCCTGCGCGCCGACCTCGTCCTGCCCGAAGGTCGACTTGTCGACGATCAGCTCGCAGGCGGGGACGGCGACCGGGGCGCCCCAAATCTGCTCGTCGCCGCCCAGGTGGCGGTCGGTCCAGCACGCGAACATCGTCCCGGCGGCGGAGCTCATCCCGATGTAGTCGCCGAACTGGTCCTGATAGATGTCGCTGGCGCTGTTGGTCTCGTCGGTCTCGCCTTCGGTGATCTTCATCGCGCCGGACCAGCTCGCGCCGTTGTCGAGCGACGTCTGCAGCCAGATGTCGGCCTTGAGGCGGCCTGGATCGCCGATGGTGTCGTAGTAGACGACTGCGACGGCGCCGGTCGCATCGTCGACGACGAGGCGCGGGAAGAACTGATCGTTCAGCGAGTTTTGATCGTTGATCTTCACCGCCGGATCCCAGTTCGTGCCGCCGTTCGTCGAGCGTGCGAACCAGATGCGCGTCTTGCAGGTCGAGGCGACGTTCGAGCCGGGCGCGTCGGCGGCGGTGCTGCATCCGCCGCCGCCGGCGAGGTTGGTCCACACTACGTAGACCAGATCGAGCCCGGCAGCCGACGACGTCCCCGCCGAGACGTAGATGGCGGCTTGGCGCAGATCTTGCGCCGGGATCGGGACCTTGTAGCCCACGAACAAATCGGCGACCTTCGCCGGGGTGCCGAACGAGTTGCCGCCGTCGGTCGACTTGGCGAAGTAGATCTTGAGGCTGCCGTCGTCGGGCCAGATCGCGAACACGTGGCCTTGCGCGTTGGTGGTGAGCGTCGCGCCGGTGCTGGCCCCGGTCGTCTCGCCGGCGCTGACTTGCTTGGGAGCGCTCCAGGTACCGCCGGGACCTTGTCGTGACACGACGTAGGCCGGGAGACCGTCGTGCCAGATCATGTACATGTTGTCGTGGTGCGGCGAGCTCGGGTTGTGGTCGACCCACAGCGTCTGCCGGTCGTTGGCCGTCTGCGTTCCCGACGGCGTCGACTCGATCGCCCAGGTCGCGCCGCCGTCCGGCGAGCTGTAGACGCGCGTCTTCCAGTCCGGCATCCCCAACCCGATCGTGGTCGACCACGCCGTACCGTCCGAGGTCCAGTTGATGGCCGGATCGGTCTGGTTCAGGTCAGCCGGGTCGAGCGGAAGGAGCGTCTGCTGCCACGTCGCGCCGCCGTCGCCCGACCAGAACTGGGCCTGGTTCAGCGTCGCGTTCGACGCGCAGATGATCTGGTTCGGGTTCGACGGGTTGATGCTGATGTCGGACTCGCTGCAAAATCCGCTCGTCGCCCCAGAAATGTTGACGTTCGTTCCCATTACCGGCCTACGGCTTTCCCGGTGTACCGGGAGCGGCTGGTTTCGGCGGCACCTGCTCGACGCGTTTCAGATCCTGGTGCGCGACCATCCACTCGTAGAGATCGAGCAGCGCCATCGGGTAGCCGAGGCTCGCGGAGTGCTCGGGAAAGGTGTTCTCGGGATGATTCTTGCGCCAGTAGACGCGCAGCCAGAGCGGGATTCGAAGCTGGTCGTTCGCCTCGCGCGGCCACAGCATCGAGAAATCTTGGTTGTCCTTGACGAGTTGCTCGAGCGCGCTGCCGTGGACGACGCGCGACTCGACGAGCTGTTGCTCGAGCGACGGCCACGCGGGAGTCCCGCCGCTGATCTCCGACTGACTCATTCGAAGTCTCCCTTCCCGCTCGGGTGCGAGGTAGCGGAGCGAGACGCGCGTCAGCGCGTCGTTCGGTCGTCGCTCTTGGAGCCGCGCACGACGTGGAGCGCAGCGGCTTTGAGCGCGCTCCAGAGCTCGACCGTGACGACGATGACAGGAAGCAGCAGCCACGGATGTTGCTCGAAGACGCCCATCAGCGGCCTCGCAGCCTGGGCCGTCGAGGAGACGGTCCGGTACGATCGGACATCGCCACACTCCTCACGCGAATTGGCGAGTTAATGAGGGGCAGCCTTGGTTTGGTAAGCGACGTTCAGACCCCTGCCTGGCTCGTCGGCTCCCGTCGCGTGGGGGGTGCCTGGGCTGACGGCTTCGGAGCGGGGTCCCGAGGCCGCGTGCCGGAAGCCCGCCCCGTGTCGATCGTGACGCCCGGACCACTCGGTCTGACGCTGGCGGAGACCGATGCTGCCGCGCTGCTGATTCGTGACGCCGTGCCGCCGACGCCGGCGTATCGCTGGCCGCTGCTGTGCGAGCGGCTCGGCGTCGACTTGACGCTGAAGCACGAGAACCATACGCCGCTCGGCGCGTTCAAAGTGCGCGGCGGGTTGACGTACGTCGCTGCGCTGCGCAAGCGCGCTCCGCACGTGACGCACCTGGTGTGCGCGACGCGCGGGAACCACGGTCAGAGCGTTGCGTTCGCGGCGTCGCGGGCCGGCTTGCGCGCCACGATCGTCGCGCCGGCCGGCAACTCGGCGGAGAAGAACGCGGCGATGCGCGCCCTCGGCGCTGAGCTCGTCGAGCACGGACGCGACTTCGACGAGGCGAAGGCGCATGCCGCACGTCTGCTCGCAACGGACGCGAGCGCCGAGTTCGTCCCGTCGTATCACCCGGATCTCGTGGTCGGCGTCGCGACGTACGCGCGCGAGCTGTTTGCCGCCGGAGAGTTCGACGTCGTCTACGTCCCGGTCGGCCTGGGCTCCGGCATCTCCGGCGTCATCGCGGTTCGCGACCTGCTCGGACTTCAAACGGAGATCGTCGGCGTCGTTTCCGAACGCTTCCCCGCGTACGCCCGCTCGTTTGCGCGCAGCGAACCGATCGAAACGGAATCAGCCGAGACGATCGCCGACGGAATCGCGGTTCGCGTCCCCGATCCCGTCGCGCTGGCGGTGATCCGGGCCGGCGCAGCGCGCATCGTAACCGTTTCGGAAGACGCGATACGGCAGGCGATGCGCTGGATATTCACCGACACGCACAACGTCGCGGAAGGAGCAGGCGCCGCGGCCGTTGCGGCGATTGCTTCCGAGCGCGAGCGACTGCACGGCAAGCGGGTGGCTGCAATTCTCTCGGGCGGCAACGTCGACGCGGAAGTATTCGCCGCGGTTCTCGCGTAGGAAGGCCGGATGATTCCGCGGCAGGTCGCCATTCTCTCGTTCGAGGGGCCGGACCGGTACGCGTCGATCGGCGGGCTCGCGACGCGCGTGACGCAGCTCGCGCGCGCGCTCGGCGCGGCGGGCCACGACGTGCAGCTGTTCTTCGCCGGCGATCCGCACGCGCCGGCGGTCGAGCCGAGCGATCCGGGCGTCACGCTGCGGCGCTGGTCGCAGTGGATCTCCGCGCAGCACCCGCGCAACGCGTACGACGGCGAGCCCGGCAAAGTCCACGACTGGGAAACCTCGCTTCCGCCGTGGATCGTCGACGAGATGGTCGCACCGGCCCAGGCGCGCGGCGAGCGCGTGCTCGTCATCTGCGAGGAGTGGCAGACGGCGAACGTCGCGATCGCGATCGACCGGCTCGCGCGCGAGCGCGGCGTGCGCGCGGCGCTGACCCTGATGTGGAACGCGAACAACACCTACGGGTTCGAGAAGACCCACTGGCCGACGCTCACGCGCGCGGCGGCGATCACCGCCGTCAGCAAGTACATGAAGTTCGAGCTCTCGCGCTGGAACGTGGCGGCGCTCGTCATCCCGAACGGAATCGATCCGGCGCTGCTCGACGGCGCCGATCCGGAGCAGACGAAGGCGCTGCGCGCCGCGTTCGGCGAGCAGCCGACGTGCGTCAAAGTCGGCCGCTTCGACCCGGACAAGAACTGGCTGCAGGCGATCGACGCGCTCGCCGACGTGCGGGCGGCGGGGATCGATGCGCGCTTGATCGTGCGCGGCGGAAAGGAGCCGTACGGCAACGTCGTCTTCGGTCGCGCGCGCGAGCGCGGGCTCGCCGTCTGCCGGCTCGACTACGAAGGCTCGGACTGGCGCGAGCTCGCCCAGCGTCTCGCTGTCGTCGACACGCCGGTCGTGCACCTGCGCGCGTTCCTCGACGAAGCGACGCTCTACGCGCTCTACGCGGCCGCCGACGCGGTGCTCGCCAACAGCGGCAAGGAGCCGTTCGGCTTGGTCGGGCTCGAGGTCATGGCCGCCGGCGGGATCGCCGTCTGCGGCGCGACCGGCGAAGAGTACGCGGAGCCGTTCGTCAACGCAATCGTGTGCGACACCGCCGACGGCCGCGAGCTGGCGACGTATCTGCAAGCGCTCTTCTCCGACCCGCACCTCGCCGAAGAATTGCGCGCGCACGGCGCAGAGACGGCGGCCCGCTACACCTGGGAGCACGTCCTGGAGTCGCTGGGCCGCAAGATCGCGTACCTCGAAGCCGTCGCGCGATGAGCGTACCGGCCGCCGCGGCAGCGAGCTGATCGATGGACGTTCCGCGCGCGGACGGTCCGGTCGTGCTCGTCACCGGCGGCAGCCGCGGGATCGGCGCCGCGGTCGTGCGCGGCGCGGCCGCGGCCGGCTACGACGTCGCGCTCACGTTCGCCGAAGACCGCGCCGCCGCGGAGAGCGTCGCCGCCGGGATCGACGGCTCGGTACGGCGCTCGGTGCTGGTCCGCGCCGACGTCGCCCGCGAGGACGACGTGCTGGCCGCGTTCGCCGCGGTCGACGACGCGTTCGGGCGGCTCGACGCGCTGGTGGTGAACGCCGGGATCACCGGCCGCTTCACCCGCGTCGACGAGCTCGACGCCGCGACGCTCGAGCGCGTGCTCGCAGTCAACGTGCTGGGCGCGTTCCTGTGCGCGCGTGAGGCGGTGCGGCGGATGTCGACCGCGCGCGGCGGCTCGGGCGGCGCGATCGTCATCGTCTCCTCGCGCGCCGCCGGGCTGGGCTCGCCGAACGAGTACGTCCACTACGCCGCCTCCAAGGGCGCGGTCGACGCGCTCACCCGCGGGCTGGCGAAGGAGGTCGCGCGCGAGGGGATTCGGGTCAACGCGGTCGCGCCCGGCTTGATCGACACCGAGATCCACGCCCGCGGCGGGCGGCCCGAGCGGGTCGCGCAGATCGCGCCAACGGTCCCGCTGGGCCGCATCGGGACGCCGGACGAAGTGGCCGGCGCGGTGCTGTGGCTCCTCTCGCCCGCGGCGTCCTACGTCACCGGCGCGGTCCTCGACGTCTCGGGCGGGCGTTAAGCAAGCTGCCAGTCCCTCGGGCCGGCAAACGCCCTAGCGTTTTCTTTACACACTAGGACGTTAGACCTAGGTCACATCTGCGCAGACTGTGATGTGAACGGCTTGCGCCCGCCGTTCGTGAACGCATCGAGGGCGCGCACCAACGGTACGTCCGTTCGGCCTTCACAGAGGCCGACGGCGGGCTCGTGGAGAGCTCTCGGTTCGCCGGTTTCGGCGGCCGCCGTTTCCCGTCGGAGTTTCACGGATGAAAGGTCTCCTCTCGGTCGCGCTCGCCGGCATGTTCGCCCTCACCGCCTGTGGCGGTCCGCACGGCGCGTCGTCGGCGATCCCCGGCTCGGCGACGACCCAGCAGCACGTTCGCCATCCCCAGCTTACCGGCGGCCAGCCGCTGGACGTCCTCGGCGGCGCGCCGTCGCGTCTGTTCTCTCTGGCGCTGAACCTGTTCGACGCGCCGCTCAACGGTTTCGGCGACGTGAAGGTCAACGCCGGCATCCTCGGGGTCGACGCCATCGACGCCTCAGGCGATTCCTGGCAGCTCATCGCGAACGCCCAGCCGGCCGTCGTGAACCTGCTCGACCTTCAGGATCACCCGGCGAAGCTCGGAAGCGGAGACCTGCCCGCCGGGACCTATCCCGCGCTGCAGCTGCTGCTCGATCCGGCCACGACGAACGTGACGATCTTCGGCCGGACGTTCCCGGTGGTCTTCGTCGATCCCAACCATCCGTGGTGGGATCCCACCCAGACGGTCGAGGCGATCACCGTCCCGCTCGCCATCGCCGGGAACCCCGGCCAGTCGATCACCGCATCGCTCGACTTCAACGTCTTTCAGTCGGTGAACTTCGTGAACGGCGTGATCGAGGTGACGCCGACGGTCGCCGCGGGCATCGGCGACCCGGCGATCACCGGCAAGGTGGTGAACGCCGCCGGCAAGCCGGTCGCGAACGCGACGATCGTCGCCACCGGCGCCGACGGTGCCGTCGCGAACACCTCGGTGAGCGGCAGCGACGGATCGTTCCACCTGCACGCGCTCAACCCGGGCGGCTACACGATCAGCGTCGCCAACACGTTCAAGACCAACGCGGGTGCGACGGTAACGGCCTCGGGCGCCGACCCCGGAACGCCACCGACCCGATACGTCGTCATAGGACCGAACAGTCAGATCGATCTCGGCAAGCTGAACGACTAAAGGGTGCACACCATGCCGAACAAGACGGACGCCGCGTCCGTCGCCGAATCGCTCCGCGACGCGCGCGTCGCCCTGCGCTCGGCGCTCTACGACGCGACGCTAGAGCTCCTCGACGGCTGCGAAGACTGGCCGCAGGAGTTCGCCGAAGACGCGATCGTCATGAAGGCCGAGGTGATCGGCCGGCGTGACCCGGTCGCGGCGGTCACGTACCTCACCACCGTCGAGGACGTGCCGTGCTCGCCGGCCGGCCGCTTCAAGCTCGCGATCCAGTTCGGGAAGGCGTACGCGACGGTGCGCGCCTTCTCGCAAGCGGAGTCGCGGTACGCCGAGGCGCGCGCGCTGGAAGGCGCGCTCCCCGACGGCGCGCACACGATGGCGTATCACGACCTGCGGATGCGCTGGTTCCGCCGCGACTGCGACGTCACCGCGCCCGAGGTGCAGCTCGCGATCGCGCATCCCGATCCCAGCATCGCCTCGGCCGCCTACGCGTACCGCGCGTGGCTGCACGCGGGCGCCGAAAACTACGCCGCGCACGCCGCCGACTTGCGGCAGGCCGTCGCGTACGCGCTGATGCCGACGCCGGAGCCGGTCGACGTGCATACGCTTGCCACCTCCGTCCACGCCTTGGCGAGGGTCGCCTTCGAGACCGCCGACGGCGTCTCGATCGACGCGGCGCGCGCAGCGTTCGAGGCGCTGCCGTGGAGCCCTGACGTGCAGTTCTTCCGCTTCGACTCGCTGCGCGCGTTCGGTTGGGACGCGTTCATGCGCGGCCACGCCGGCGAAGCGCAGTGGGCGTTCAAAGACGCACGGATGATCGCGCCGAACACCGCTTGGCGCGTCATGACGCACCTCGACCGCACCTACGTCGCGCGGATGTCGGGCAACGAGTTCTGGGCGGCCGAAGAGCTGGCGCAAGCCGACGCGCTCGCGTACGACATCCGCTGGGGCAACTCGTTCGGCGAAGACCGCCAGGTGCTGGTGCAGCTCGCGGTGCTGCACGCGCCGACCGACGCGCCGCGCGCGCAGCGGTACGCCGCGATGTACTCGCAGCTCGGCACCGAGAACGTCGACCCGGCGCTCGCGCTGTATCAGGACCGCCGCCTCGTCGCGCACGCGAAGTACGCCGAGGGCCGCATCGAGCAGACGCTCGGGCGGCGGGAGCCGGCCGTCACGGCGTTGCTCAAGGCGTACTCGATCTACGAGTCCGCCTCGTTCCGCTACCGGGCGTCGGTGACGGCGTCGGCGCTGGCGGAGCTGACCGGCGAAGCGAAGTGGCGCGACGCGGGGATGCGGCACGCCGCCGCCTATCCGGATTGCCCGCTCGCGACGCACGCCGAAGAGGCGATCGCGCGCGAGGACGCGATGCCCGCACAGCTCTCGGCGCTGCAGCGGCAGATCGCGCGCGCGCTCTTGAGCGGCGCCGACGTCGCGGAGCTCTCGCGGCGGTTCAGCCGCAGCACGTTCACGATCGAACGCCAGATCGAAGCGGTGCAGGCCGCGTTCGGCGTCGCCTCGCGAGCGGCGTTCGTCCAGGAAGCGCGGAAGCGGCGACTGGCATGATCGCCATGGTGGTCGCGGCGGGTGTGGCGGCGACGGCGATCTGCGTAGTCGGGGTGCTTTTCGCACTGCTCCGCCGCGCTCGCAGCCGCGCAGCGGCGGCGCTCGCGGCGACCGCCGAAGCGGTCGAGAAGCGGCTCGACATTCTCGAGACGGTCGGCGACGGAATCTACATCGTCGACCGCGACCTGCGTCTCACGCTCGTCAACGAGGAAGCGGAACGGCTCCTGCGCGTCTGCGCCGGCGAGCTGGTCGGGCGCAAGCTCGAGCACGTCGTCGACCCGCTCGCCTCGGAGCTCGTGCCGGAGATCCGCGAAGCGCGCCGGACGGGGACCACCGTCGAACGGCTGCACGCGTTTCCCGCGACCGGGAAGTGGGTCGAGGTGCGCGTCCACGCGGCGGCGACCGAGACGCTGGTCTCGCTGCGCGACGTGACGGAACGAACGCGCGCCGAGCTGCGCCTGCGCGAGAACGAGCAGCGCTTGCGGCTCGTCACGCAGCACGTCGACGCGGTGCTCTGGACGACCGACCGCGGCGGGCGCTTCACCACCGTCTCCGGCGGCGCGCTGGAGCAGCTCGGGATCGCCGCGGACGAGCTGATCGCGCAGCCGCTGAACGCGCTGGTCGGCGGCGACGTCCTGGGCGGCGTGCTGGCCGGAACGCCGGCCCGCGTCGAGAGCGAGCGCGCGGAGCGCTGGCTGCGCCATCACGTGGAGCCGCTCATCGACGCGGAGCGCAACGTCGTCGGTTCGGTCGGCGTCTCGATCGACGTCACCGAGCTGAAGCGCGCGCAAGAGCGCTTCTTCGACGCGGCACACCGCGACCGTCTGACTGGCTTGCCGAACCGGCTTTCGCTCGAGCAGCGCTTGGCCGACACGGTCGCCGCGGCGACGCGCGACGCGCGCTGCTTCGCGGTGCTCTTTCTTGACCTCGACCGTTTCAAGACGATCAACGACACGCTGGGCCACAGCACCGGCGACGACGTCCTGCGCGAGGTCGCGCAGCGCTTGCAGAACGCGGTGCGCAGCGGCGACGTCGTCGTGCGGCCGGGCGGCGACGAGTTCATCATCCTGCTGCCGCGCATTCACGAGCCCGACGAGATCCAGCTCGTCTCGCAGCGCCTGCTGCGCTCGCTGGCGGCGCCGGTGAGCGTGCGCGGCCGCGAGCTGCACGTCACGGCGAGCATCGGCGCGGCGGCGTTCCCGGAACACGGCAGCGACGGGGAG
This sequence comes from Candidatus Eremiobacterota bacterium, assembly GCA_019235885.1. Lineage (GTDB taxonomy): Bacteria > Vulcanimicrobiota > Vulcanimicrobiia > Vulcanimicrobiales > Vulcanimicrobiaceae > Vulcanimicrobium. Next base: position 27,632 of record JAFAKB010000071.1, read on the forward strand.
TCGCTGGTCGCTCACGCGGACGCCGCGATGTACCGTGCCAAAGGGATGGGCGGCAACCGCTACGCGATGTACGACCTGTCGATGAAGTCGGCCGCGGTCGACCGGCTCGCGCTCGAGAACGAGCTGCGCGGCGCGCTCGGGCGCGGCGAGCTCGAGTTGCGCTATCAGCCGATCGTCTCGCTCACCACCCGCGAGCTGATCGGCGCCGAAGCGCTGGTGCGCTGGCGCCATCCCGAGCGCGGCACGATCCTGCCGCAGGTCTTCATCGGGATCGCCGAGGAGTCGGGCTCGATCGTCGCGATCGACCGCTGGGTCCTGCGCGAGGCGTGCGAGACGGCGGCGCGGATGCGCCGCGTGATCCCCGACTTCCGCATCGCGATCAACGTCTCGTCGCGCGACTTGCGCGAGCCCGATCTTCCCGAGCTGGTCGCTCGCGTGCTCGACGACTACGCGCTGCCGCCGAACGCGCTCACCCTGGAGATCACCGAAAGCATCTCGCTCGACGACTCGGTCCTGCCCGTCCTGCGCAAGCTCTACGCGCTCGGCGTCGACGTCGCGATGGACGACTTCGGGATCGGCTACAGCTCGCTCTCGTACTTGAAGCGGCTGCCGATCACCGTGCTCAAGGTCGACCGCAGCTTCGTGCGCGACATCGCCACGGATCCGTACGACGAGGCGATCGTGACCTCGATCGTCGCGATCGCGAACGCGCTCGGCATGCGCGTGATCGCCGAAGGCTTGGAAGACGAAGCGCAAGTGCAGCGCGTCGCGGCGCTGGGATGCACGGGCGGCCAGGGCTTCCGTTTCGGCAAGGCTGAGCCGGTCGCGGCGCTCCTGCAGTACGCGGCCCGGCCGAACGTGCCGCGGCTGGCCCTCGCCTGAGCCGACAAACGTCCGTTCGACGACGCGTTCGGATGTGATAGAGTGATGCGTCACCTGCGGGTGGCGTCTTCCTTGCGCGATCTTTCGAAACACCGACGATCGACCTCGCGCGCTCCGTTTCGAAAGAATCGAATGCAACCGACTTTTGACGCACTGGGCTTGAGCCCGGTGTCGCTCCGTGCCGTGCGCGAGCTCGGCTTCACCGTTCCGACCCCCGTGCAAGCGGCGGCGATCCCGGCCGCGCTGGCGGGCGGCGACGTCCTGGCCAGCGCCCAGACCGGAACCGGTAAGACCGCCGCCTTCGGCCTGCCGCTCCTCGAGCGGCTTGCCGCGCTGCCGCGCAAGCAGACGCGCGCTCTGATCCTTGCGCCGACCCGCGAGCTCGCGGCCCAGATCGCCTCGCATCTGAGCGCGCTCGGCAAGGGAACGAACCTGCGCGTCGCGGCGGTCTACGGCGGCGTCGGTTTCGGCGGCCAGCGCGCGGCGTTCGCGCGCGGCACCGAGATCGTCGTCGCGACGCCCGGCCGGCTCATCGACCTCGTGAACCAAGGTGCGGCGCGGCTCGGCGGCGTCTCGCTGCTCGTCCTCGACGAAGCGGACCGCATGCTCGACATGGGCTTTCTGCCGGCGGTGAAGCGCATCGTCGCGCAGCTTCCGGCCGAACGGCAAACGCTGCTGTTCTCCGCGACGATCGCGCCGGAGATCGAGAAGCTCGCGCGCGAGCTGATGCGCGATCCCGTTCGCGTCGAGATGGCTCCGCAGCGCACCGCGACGGCCGCGAACGGAATCGCGCACACCGCATACACCGTTCCGCAGCAGAGCAAGACCGATCTGCTCGTCGAGCTGCTGAAGGACGCGAACATCTACAGCGCGATCGCGTTCACTCGGACCAAGGCGCGCGCCAACCGGCTCGCACTCGCGCTGGAGAAGCACGCCGTGCCGGCGGAGCGAATCCACGGCGACCGCTCGCAGGCGCAGCGCACCCGCGCGCTGGCGGATTTCAAGCGCGGCAAGGTGCGCGTGCTGGTAGCGACCGACGTCGCGGCGCGCGGGATCGACATCGCGGACCTGGGGCACGTGGTGAACTTCGACGTGCCGATGATCCCCGAAGACTACGTCCACCGCGTGGGACGGACCGCGCGCGCCGAGCAGACGGGCGACGCGATCACCTTCGTCTCGCACGAGGAAGAGCGGCTTTTCCGCGACATCGAGAAGGCCGTCGGCCGCCGCATCGACCGCTCCAAGGTCCCGGTGCTCCCTGCGCGCGACCTCCACGTCTCCGAGGGAAACCGTAGTATCGACCGCCGTCCGAAGACTGCGGCTCGGCCCGGAAACCGCAGGGGACGCTAGCCCTTTTCGCCTAAAACGCGGCCCGTGACGTTCTTTATGGCCGTCACGGCCGCGCTCGCACTCTCAGCTTCTTCGACGCACGCGAGCGCGGTTCCAGACATCCGGGTGATCCGAACTGTTCCCGGCGTACACAAGCCGCGCTTCGTGCGTTTGCGCTTCGACGCCGTGGTCTTCGGCATCCGCGGGACCGACGAGCTGCTTGTCGATCTCGCGACCGGGCGCTTCGCCGAACGCACCGATGCGGGGCCGGCGAGCTCGTACCAAGGCTTCGACGGCGCGCGCGCGTGGTCGAGCGATGCGACCGGGCTCGCGGAGATCGCCGACGCGGCCGAAGACCGCTCGCTGGTGCTCGCGACCTCGTATCTGTTCGCGGGCGCGCGCCGCGCGCCGCGCGCCGAGGTGCTTTCGGCGACCCGGCGTTTTCTGCGCGAACGCTTGCGGTATCGCGGCCTGGCGCGGCCGATCGACGTGCGGATCGATCGCTCGACCGGGCGCCTCGCCGGCGCGGAGCTGCGCGCCGGATCCGAGCGCACGACGCTCGCGGTCGATGCGTACGGCAGCGCCGGAACGCTCATCGTTCCTGCGCGCCTCCGCAGCCACTCCGATTTCGGCGAGGTGCGGGAGACGCTGCGCAGCGTCGAGCTGCCGCGCGCGGCGGCGCGGAACGCGTTCGCGCCGCCGCGGCCGCCGAACGACACCACGCTCGCCGGCGTCACCACCGTTCCGCTCGCGATGTATCCGGACGGCCCGGTGGCGACGATTCGCGTCGACGGCGGGCCGCCGCTTCACGTGCTGGTCGACACGGGCTCGAGCTGCACGCTGACCGAGTCCGCCGCGCGGCGCGCGAAGCTGCGGCTCCTCGGCCGCGCGACGAGCGGCGGCGTCGGGCCGCACCTCGTTCCGACGCGTCTCGCGACGGCGAAGCGCGTGCGCATCGGCGGCGCGGAGTTGCGAAACCAGCCGGTGGAGGTGATCGCGGAGCGCGATCTCGCCGCCGACGGCATCATCGGCTACGAGCTGTTCGCGCGCCTGGCGGTGCGCTTCGATTTCGAACGCCGCACGATGCAGCTCGCGCGCGGGGCGGCGGCGCTGCGCCCGCGCGGAACGCGCGTCCCGTTCGTGCTGGCGGGCGGACAGCCGCAAGTCGACGGCGCGGTCGACGGCTTGCGCGGCCCGATCACGATCGACACCGGGAGCGGGTACGGCCTCGACGTGACCTCGCCGACGGTGCGCGCGCACGATCTCGTGCGCCGCTACCATGCGACCGAATACGAGTCTGCGGCGAACATCGGCGGTTTGCTGGCCGACTACCGCGCTCGCGCGCGCACGGTGCGCCTCGGCTCCGTCGTCGTGCACGACGTGCCGATCGCGCTCGATCTCGGCACGTCGGGCGCGCTCGACGATCCGAGCACGATCGGTAACGCCGGGCTCCCGATCCTGCGCCGTTTCGTCGTTGTGCTCGACTACCGGGGCCGCGCGATGTACCTCGAAACGCGGCGCTGATTCAGCGGCTCGCGCTCGCGGCCGGGCTCGCCGCGAACGCGGGATCTCCGAGCTGCCAGAGCAGGAACGCGAACTCGTCGGTCGCGAGCTGTTGCGCCTGCGCGCGCGAGCTGCCCAGGAAGCCGTGACCGGCGTCGTAGTCGACGCGCAGCAGCACCGGCTTCCCGCTCGACGTCGCGGCTTGCAGGCGTGCGGCGAACTTGCCGACGATCCACGGCGCGACGCGCGGGTCGTTCGCGCCGGTGATCGCGAGCACCGCCGGATACGGCGTGTGGTCCTTGACGTGCAGGTACGCGTCGGTCGCGTAGAGCGCATCCCAGCCGGTCTTGTTCGTGATCGTGCCGAACTCGGGGATGTTCGCGGGCCCGCCTTCGGCGAACTCGTCGCGCACGGCGTTCGTGTCGCCGACGACGTCCAGCGCCGCGGCGAAGAGCTCCGGATGCTGCACGATCGCGTTGCCGATCGTCACCCCGCCGGCGCTCGTCCCTTCGCCGGCCAGCTTCGCGGGCGAGGTGTACTTGTGGTCGATCAGATAGCGCGCGCAGGCGACGAAGTCGTCGATCGTGCGCTGCTTCGTCGCGATGTGCGCGCTGAAATGCCAGTCCTCGCCGTACTCGCCGCCGCCGCGCGGATGGCATTCGGCGAAGACGCCGCCGCGCTCCAGCCACGCCAGCCGAGTCGCGGAGAACGAGGGGCGAATGACGATTCCGTACGCGCCGTAGCCGTCGACCAGCGTCGGGTGCGAACCGTCGAGCGCAATGTGCTTCTGCAGCACGATCGAGAGCGGAACCTGGGTGCCGTCGGCGCTCGTCGCCAGCACTTCCTGCGAGGTGATCGCGGAGTAGTCGGGATCGTTCTGCTTGCGCAAGCCGGTGTCGAAGACGGTGCCGTTCGGCGCCGTGCGGAACCAGCGCGACGACTGCGTCCACGACTGCTCGACGAACGTCGCGCCGGCAATCATCGGATCGGTCGAGACGCCGCCGACGGCGCCGGCGTACGGCAGCGTCACCTCGGAGATCGTGCCGGGCGCGCCGTCCGCGCCGACGGCGAGCCGGCGCAGCTTCGAGAGCCCGGCCTCGAGATCGCGCAGATAGAATCCGTCGCCGGCGAGCGAGGCGTCTTCGATGACGCGCGCGGAAGCGGGGACGACGACGCGCGCGCTTGCGAGCGAGCCGTTGCGCAGATCGAGCGCGAGGATGCGGTGGCGCGGCGCGTTCTTGTGCGAGGTGAGGTAGACCACGTTGCCGACCGCGGTCGCGCCGAGAACGGCGTCGGCGTAGTCGGCGATCTTGCGCCACGGCGCGCGCACGTTCGTCGCGAGCGCGGCCGGCGCGGCGTAGAGCTGCAGCTCGTTCTGCACGCCGTGCGCGACGACGGCGAGCGCCCAGCGCGAGCGCGGCGAGACGCTCACGACGCCGACGTCTTCGGGACCGAGCGGGATCCGCGGCGAGAGACCGTAGCCGAAGATCGCCGGATCGCGGTCGGGATCGCGCCCGAGCACGTGCAAGCGGGTGACACCTTTGGTGTCGCGCTCGCTCTGCGGCGCGTTCGGCCGCGCTTTCGGCGTGCGGAAGTAGTAGAACGAACGGCCGTCGTCGCGCCACGACGGGGCGACGTAGATCGCGCGGTCGATCACGTCCGGGAGCAGCTTGCCGCTGCGCGCGTCGAGCACGTGCAGCACCGTCTTCTCCGAGCCGCCTTCGGAGACGCCGACCGCGACGTACCGCGCGTCGAGCGAAGGCGAGTAGTAGTCGATCGTGTAGTGCTCGTTCTTCGACCTCGCGAAGCGGTCGGGATCGAGGACGAGCCGTTCAGCGCCGCCCGCGACGGCTCGCGCATAGAGCCGCGTCGTGTTCGCGCCGGCCGGGCGCTTCTGGTAGAAGTACGTGCCGCCGGCGGGCTGCACGTCGGCGACCGTCTCCGTCGCGTTGTCGAGCTGCGCGATCCGTTGCGCGAGCGCGGTGCGGCCCGGCAAACCGTCAAGAACCTGCCGCGTGTACGCGCTCTGCGTCTTGAAGTACGCCGCCAAGCCCGGATCCTTCGGATCCTCGAAGTAGCGGTACGGGTCGGTGACGGTGACGCCGAAATGCGTTTCCGTCACCGGCCGAACCGGCGGCGCCGCCGGCGGGCTCGGCAGCGCCGCCGCAGCGAGCAGCGCGATCCCGGCGAACAGCAAAAGCGGGCGGGGGAGCGTCAGGCGCATCCCGCCCGCTTTCTCGCGCGACGGCCGCGTCCTCCTAAATCGTTCGGAGGGCGCGCTCTAGCGCGCTACGGGGTGAACGTGCAGGCGCTGACCTTGTTGGAGTACTCGCGCTGGATGTCGTACGTGTACCCGCTCAGGTTGACGTTGCCGTAGCTGCTGCGGCACAGGTCGCCGATCTCGCCGCCGTACTGGTTGTACCAGGCGAGGTTCGTCTGGACGTCCGGATCGGTGATCGTCTCCGAGTACTCGTGCGAGAGCGTCGAGAGCGTCGAGTCGACGACCTTGCCGTTCGGCGAGGAGCAGCCGTTGATCGCCTGGTACGGCTCGACCGTGTAGAGCGTGTGGCCGATGTCGCTGAAGTCGACCGCGCCGTGATAGGCGCAGTAGCCGCCGTTCTGCGCGTAGCACCCGCCCGCGCTCTGGCTGCACTGCTGCACGCCGGACTGCAAGAAGACGTGATAGATCTTGCCGTAGCCGGTGCCGACGCTCGAGGCGACGGCGTAGACGATGTTGTAGATGTCCTGGTCCTGCAGCGTCCCCGAGGTGTTGTAGTTCACCTGGTAGCCGGCGGCGTACGGATACCGGTTGTTCCCCGTCTGGCCGACGTACTGGTCGAGGACGTGGACGAAGGTGCTGCCGGCGAGCCGGCTGAGCGTGGTGCCGGGCGAGGTCGAGCCCCAGCACGTGCCGGCGCAGTTCACGTAGAGGTTGTACGAGCTCGCGCTGGTCAGATACGGTCCGCCGTAGTACGCGAGATCGTAGATGCCGCCCGTGCGAACCGTGCGGCCGACCGACATCGTCGTGATCCGCTGGCCCTGCAGGGGCAGCTTGTAGGCGGCCGCGTGTGCGACGGACGAGCGCGGTGCCGAGCTGACGTTGAGCGTCTGGACGACGCGTTCGTCGCCCTGCGTCGCGCCGCCGGGCGCGGTGACCGGCGGCTGCTGGACCGGCGCGACGGCGGTCGTGGCGCCGCCGCCCGAGCAGCCGGCCAGACCGCTCGCCAGGATCGCGATCGCCGCACCGGCGGCGGACATGCTGGAATAGACCCGCTTGCGGGAAAACATAAGAATAGACGACTCCAATCGCTTAGAAGCGGTTCGAACGAGTACGCCGGGATCGCCCACACCTGGTAGCACACCCCCGGCCGACGCGACAAAATCTACATGCGATCAAAGTCGTCCTTCCGAGAAAGATCGCAGCCGTGCATTTTGACGCGCGAATGTGATCCGCGCACACTTGGTGCCATCCGGCAGGAGCCGGCGTTCAGCCGGCAGCCGCTATCTCGCGGACGCGGCGCGCGATCTCGTCGGCGTAGTGCTCCGCTTCGTCGTCCGATTTGCCTTCGGCCCACACGTTGACCGCCGCTTCGGTCGCGTCGGGAAGGACGAGCACCCAACCGTCCGGGCGCGGCAGCCGAATTCCGTCGAGCGTCTCGACTTTGCCGTTGCCGTGCGCAGCCTCGTCGTGCAGCGAGCGCATCACCGCGCCCTTGCGGTCCCACGGGCAAGGCACGACGCGCCCGGCGACGTGCCAGGCCGGAAGCATCGCGACCAGCTCGGAGAGCTTGCGGTGCTCGGCGGCGAGCAGCTCCATGATCTTCGCCGTCGCGTAGATGCCGTCGAAAGCGGGCTGGAACTCGGGGAAGATCAGCTCGTAGTTCATCCCGCCGGCGAACGCGAGCGCGCTTCCCTCCTGCTCGGCGAGCGCCATCAGCGAACGGCGGTCGCTGCGCGTGCGCACGACCGTCGCGCCGTTGCTCTGCGCGATCTCCTCGACGACGCTCGGCACCGTGAGCGGCATCGCGATCCGCGCGCCCGGCACCGCGCGCGCGACCAGCAGCGTGAGCAGCGCCATCAAGCGGTTGCGACCGACGATGCGGCCGGCGTCGTCGACCAGCGTCGCGGTCTCGCCGTCGGCGTCGATGAGCACGCCGAGGTTCGCCTCGAGCGAGGTGACGACCGAGGTCAGCTGCCGCAAGTGCCGCTCGCGGTCCTCGCGGAACGTGCGCACCTTCTCGGCGTCGAAGTACGCGTTGAGCGCGATCTGCTCGACGCCCAGGCCGCCGAGGATCTGCGGCAGCACGATCGAGGCGTTGCCGTACGCGTAGTCGATCACGACCCGGAAGTTCGCTTCGCGCAGCGCTTGGGCGTGCGCGTTCAGCGCGCGCACGAACGCGCCGGAGTAGCGCTCGAGCGCGCGCGAGGGAAAGTCGAGCCGGCCGACCTCGTCCATGGGCGTGCGCCGGAAGTCCTCGCGGAAGAAGAGGTTTTCGACCTTGCGCTCCGCGCCTTTGTCGATCCCGATCCCGGTGTGGTCGAAGAACTCGAAGACCAGCGCGTTCGGATCGTCGGGCGCGACGCGCACGTGGATCCCGCCGTCGCTGCCGACGCGCACGGCGTAGCGCGCGAGCGGGAGCGGGTACGAGCGCAGATCGAGCACGTTGATCCCGACCGAGAGCAGACCCGAGATGATGCAGCGGTTCATCACCCGGGAGGCGGGGTGCGTGTCGCGGCTCGTCATCACCGTCTGCCCGTGCTTGAGCCAGCTGCCGAACGCCTGGCCGAGCTTGAGCGCGAACTCCGGGGTGATCTCCAAGTTCGCGAGGCCGCTGATCCCGACCGAGCCGAACAGCGAGCCGGGCCACTTCTGCCCGTAGATCAGCGACATCGAGACGATCGAGCCGGGGCTGACCCACTTGTCGGGCCACAGCTTCAAGTGCGCGTTCACCGTCGCGCCGGCGCCGATCGTGCAGCCGCGCCCGATCACGGTGTTCTCGTGAACCGTCGCGCGTTTCTCGATCGTGTTGCGGTCGGCGACGGTGCAGTCCGAGAGCGAGGATTCCTCGCCGGCGTAGACGTCCTCCCAGCACACGCTGCGGCAGATGGTGGCATTGCGCTCGACGATCGCGCGGTCGCCGATCACCGCCGGTCCGGAGAGCGTCGCGCCGGCCGCGACCCGCACGTCGCGCCCGAGGATGACCGGCCCTTCGACGCGCGCCTCGGGATCGATCCGCGCGCCCTCGCCGGCCCACACGCCGGGCGCGATCTCGCTCCCCGGAAACGCGATGTGCACCTTACCGGAGACCGCGTCGTAGTTCGCCGCTTGGTACTGCTCGAGGTTTCCGATGTCGGTCCAGTACGCGTCGATCACGTAGCCGCCGAGCTTCGCCCCCTCGCGCAGCATCGCCGGGAACAGATCTTTCGAGAAATCGTAGACCCGACCGCGCTGCATGCGGTCCAGGATCGCCGGCTCGAGGACGTAGATCCCGGTGTTGATCGTGTCGGAGAAGACCTCGCCCCACGACGGCTTCTCCAAGAAGCGCACGATGCGGCCGTTCTCGTCGGTGACGACGACGCCGAACTCGAGCGGGTTCGTCACCCGCTGCAGCGCGATCGTGACGTCGTTGCCTTGCTCGCGGTGATGGCGGATCAGCGCGGAGAGGTCGAGGTCGGTCAGCGCGTCGCCGCTGATCACGAGGAACGTCTCGCCCGCGAGCAGGTCGTGCGCCATCTTCACCGCGCCGGCGGTGCCGAGCGGGGTGTCCTCGACGACGTAGTGCATCGCGACGCCGTGCGCGCTCCCGTCGCCGAAGTACGACTCGATCTCGTCGGCGAGGTAGTGCAGCGTGGCGACGATCTCGTCGAAGCCGTGCCGTTTGAGCAGCTCGACGATGAGCTCCATCACCGGCTTCCCCGCCACCGGCGCAAGCGGCTTCGGACGCCGCGACGTCAGCGGACGAAGTCGGGAGCCCTCGCCCCCAGCCATCAATACAGCTTTCATTCTAACGGCGCTCCGCCCCAGGCTCCGCGCCCCCCACGCTTCGCGTGGGGCCCCCGAATGCACGCGCGCTCGCGATTGCGGTGAGCGCGCTATTCCCCGAGGGCGCGCGTAACGACATGGTGCTTTCTGCGTTCATGTCACGTCTTCTCACGTGGGCGGAGTTCGTTGAGTGCGGTGCAGAGGCGCGCGAGGCGCGGATCGGACTCGAGCGCTTCGACGCTCGCGCTCAGCTTCCGGCGCCAGTTCGGGTATTGCGAGGAGGTTCCCGGGACGTTGACCGGGCGGCGCTCCTCGAGCACGTCGTCGAGCTGCGCCATCACGATCGCGCACGGCGTCGCGGCCAGGTAGCGGTTCGCCGCGACGACGACCGCGACGTCGTTCTCGCGCTCGCCCGGCGCGAGGTCGCCGTGCGCGACCAGCGTGTCGAGCAGCAACGTGCGCTCCTTCGCGCGCGCCGCGCGCTCCTCGGCCGGGACGGTTTCGAGCAAGCCCAGGTCCGCGCGGAGCGCGACGTCCTCGGCGCGCAGCCAGGCGGGGATCGTCGGCAGGTCGTGCGTCCCCGACGTTGCCAGCGCGAGCGCCGGGTACTCCTCGGGCGCGGCGAACGTGCCGTCGAGGTGGCGCTCGAAGAACAGCACGCGGTACGAAAGAATTCCGGTCGCTTCCATTCGCTCGCGAAAGCCTTCGGGGACCGTGCCGAGGTCTTCGCCGATCACCACGCAGCGCTCGCGCGCGCTCGCCAGCGCGACGATCCCGCGCAGATCGTCGAGCGGGTACTCGACGTACGTTCCGCTGCGCGCGCCGCCGCCGCGCGGGATCCAGTACAGCCGCGCGAGCGAGAAGGCGTGGTCGATCCTCAATGCGCCGGCGTCGTGACAGTTCGACTGCAGCAGCGCGAGCAGTTCCGCGTAGCCGTCGCGCGCGAGGCAGCGCGGGTCGAGCGGCGGCAGGCCCCAGTCCTGGCCCAGCGTGTTCAGCACGTCGGGCGGCGCGCCGACCGAGACCTCGCGCACGTATGCGTCCGCGTCGGCCCACACGTCCGCCGCGTTCAGATCGACCCCGACGGCGAGGTCGCGGTACAGCTTCACGCCGTGCTGCGCGGCGTCGGCGGCGAGCGCGTCGAGCTGCTCGGCGGCGAGCCACTGCAGGTATTTCGCGTACGAGACCTCGCTCTGCCCGGCGGCCGCGAACAGCGCGACGTCGGGCGAGCCCGGTGAGCGGTACGCCGCCGGCCACGCCGCCAGATCGCGGCCGAAGCGCGCGACCAGCGCTTCGAAGACGGCGAAACGCCGCAGCGGCTCGCCCTGCTCTTCGCACCACGCGGCGAACTCCCGGCGCCGCGCCGGGTGCGCCTCGAGCGCGGCGAAGCACGCGCGCAGCAATTCGTCTTTCGCCTCCGCGACGGACGCGTACTCGACGTCGGCGCTCGCGCGGAGGTCGGCGAGGTTCTCGCGCCGGTCAGGGTGCTCGAGAATCGCGCGCACGCGCGCGTCCCGCGCTTCGGGCACGTCGTCGACCGCGACGTAGAGCCAGTTCAGCCAGCGGCGCGACGAGGCCGCGTACGGGCTGGCGGCTTCCGCGTCGCCGCGAAACGGCGCGTGCAGCGGGTTGATCCCGACGTACGAGGCACCGCGCGCGCCGAGCAGCCGGCACACCGCGCGCAGGTCGGCGAAGTCGCCGATTCCGGCGTTGCGCGCGCTGCGCAGCGTGTAGAGCTGCAGCGCGATCCCCCACGTCCGCCCGCACGGCGAATGAGCGCGCTCGGGAACGACGACGACGTGCACGACCTCGCGCGCGTACGCGGCCACGTCGAGACTCAGACGATGAATGCCGAGCGGCTGCGGCCCGGCGAGCGTGACCCGGCGCGTGTCGTACGTGACCTCGGCCTGGTGGTCGGCGAAGACCACCGGCGCGTCGCGCAGCGGAACCGACCCTTCTTCGGCGCCGCCGTCCTCGCTCAGGAGCGTCCAGTGCAGCGTCTCCGGCCAGCTGATCGCGGGCAGGGTGAGATCGACCGCCAGCGGCTGACCGGCGCGCAGCACCAGCGCCGGCGCGACGATGCGGTGCGGCGCTTCGCCGAGCAGCTCTTCGAACCGCGCGACGGTCTCGGCCGCGGCGCGGCGCTCGGTGCCGAGGGCATCGACGTACGAGCGCGCGATGCGCGCGTTCACTTCGCGCGCCCCGCGAAGAACGCCAGCGAGCGCGAGACCATCGGGTAGACGGCGAGGTCGCCGCTCGGCACGTCGCGCCGCGCGCCGCCTTCGATCGCCGTGTCCAGGACGAGCGACCACGCGACGTGCTGCGCGTCGGGGAGCGCGAAGACGACGTCCTCGGGCGCCGCGTTCATTGCGACGAACAGCAGTCGGCGCAGCCCGAGAAAGAACCCGATCGTGCGGTGCTCCGGCGTCCAGTCCTCCGGCGTCATCTCGCCGCCGTCGGGCTTGATCCAGGCGATGTCCTTGCGGCCGCTGCGGTCGACCGGCGCGCCGTGAAAAAACGCGTCGCGCTCGAACGCGGGATGCTCCCGGCGCATGCGCAGCAGCGTCTTCACGAAGTCGCGCAGCGCGAGATCGCGCGGTTCGGACGAGCTCCAGTCCAGCCACGAGATCTCGTTGTCCTGCGCGTACGCGTTGTTGTTCCCGCGCTGCGTGCGGCCGTGCTCGTCGCCGGCGAGCAGCAGCGGCACGCCGAGCGAGAAGAACAGCGTCGCCAGCAGGTTGCGTTTCTGGCGCTCGCGCAGCACCGTGATCGCGGGATCGTCGGTGGCGCCCTCGGCGCCGTGGTTCCAGCTCCAATTGTCGTCGGCGCCGTCGCGGTTCTCTTCGTGGTTCGCCTCGTTGTGCTTGCCGTCGTACGAGACGAGGTCGTTCAGCGTGAAGCCGTCGTGCACCGTGACGAAGTTCACGCTGGCGCGCGGCCGCCGCCCGTTGTGCGCGAACAGGTCCGAGGAGCCGGCGAGCCGCGAGGCGAGCTCCGGAAGCACGCCCAGGTCGCCGCGCCAGAACCGGCGCACGGTGTCGCGGTACTTGCCGTTCCATTCCGACCAGCCGGGTGGAAAGTTGCCGAGCTGGTAGCCGCCCGGGCCGACGTCCCACGGTTCGGCGACCAGCTTGACGCGCGAGAGGACCGGATCTTGCGCGATCGCCTTGAAGAACGCCGCGTCGCGCCGGTACGCGCCGTGGTCCTCGCGCGCCAGCGCCGGCGCCAAGTCGAAGCGAAAGCCGTCGACGTGCATCTCTTGCACCCAGTAGCGCAGCGAGTCCGTCACCATCTGCAGCACGCGCGGATGCCGCAGGTCGAGCGTGTTCCCCGTGCCGGTGAAGTCTTCATAGTAACGGCGGTCTTCGGCCAGACGGTAATACGACGCGTTGTCGATTCCTTTGAAGGAGAGGGTCGGGCCGAGATGGTTCCCTTCGGCGGTGTGGTTGTACACCACGTCGAGCACGACTTCGAGCCCCGCCTCGTGCAGGTGCTTCACCATCGTCTTGAACTCGTTCGGGTCGTCGCCGTGCAGATAGCGCCCTTCCGGGGCGAAGAAGCCGATCGAGTTGTAGCCCCAGTAGTTGCGCAGCTTCGCTTCGGCCAGCCGCCGGTCGTCGGCGAACGCCTGCACGGGAAGCAGCTCCAGCGTCGTCACGCCGAGCTCGCGCAGGTACTCGACGACCGCCGGCGCGGCGAGGCCGGCGAACGTCCCGCGCAGCGGCGGCGGCACGCCCGGATGCAGCTGCGTGAACCCTTTGACGTGCAGCTCGTAGAAGACGGTGCGCGGCCACGGCACCGCCGGGCGGTGCTCTTCGCCCCAGGTGAACGCTTCTTCGAGGACGACGCATTTCGGCATCGCGCTCGCGTTGTCGCGCCGGTCGAACGAAAGGTCCTCGCGGTGCGAGCCGATGCGGTAGCCGTAGTGCGCGTCGGTCCAGCGCAGCTTTCCCCACAGCGCTTTGGCGTACGGGTCGAGCAGCAGCTTGTGGTGGTTGAAACGGTGGCCGGCATGCGGATCGTACGGACCCCAGACGCGGTAGCCGTACAGCATCCCCGGCCGCGCGTCGGGCAAGTAGCCGTGCCAGACTTCGTCGGTGTACTCCGGAAGCGCGATGCGCGCGAGCTCGCGCCGGCCGCGCGCGTCGAAGACGCACAGCTCGACCTTCTCGGCGTTCGCGCTGAACAGCGCGAAGTTCACCCCTTTGCCGTCCCACGTCGCGCCGAGCGGGTACGGCAATCCCGCTTCGACGCGCTGTGCCGCGGGGATCACGCGCAGCGTGCCGTCGTCATGGCGCGAGCCAGATCGCGGCGAGCGGCGGCAGGGTCAGCGCGAGCGAGAACGGGCGCCCGTGCAGCGGGTGGTCGAGGGCCTTCACCGCGCCTGCGTTACCCACGTCGCGCCCGCCGTAGACGGAGGAGTCGGTGTTGAGCAGCTCGCGGTACTCGGTGCGGCGCGGTACGCCGACGGCGTAGCCGTCGCGGCGCACGCCGCTGAAGTTGCACACGCACACGACGTGGCCGTCGCGCGCGGCGTCCCAGCGGATGAACGCCACGACCCCGTTTCGCCGGTCGTCGTACGCGATCCACTCGAAACCCGACGGCTCGCAGTCGCGCTCGTGCAGCGCGCCGTGCTCGCGGGCGAGGTGGTTGACGTCGCGGACGAGCCGCTGCACGCCATGGTGCGGCGGATAGCGGGTGAGATGCCAGTCGAGCGAGGCTTGCGCGCGCCACTCGGCGCGCTGCCCGAACTCGCCGCCGGCGAACAGCAGCTTCTTCCCGGGATGGGCCCACATCAGCGCGTAGAGCAGCCGCAGGCTCGCGAACTGCTGCTCGTCGTTCCCCGGCATGCGCCCGAGCAGCGAGCGCTTTCCGTGCACGACCTCGTCGTGCGAGAGCGGGAGCACGAAGTTCTCGCTGAACGCGTAGACCAAGCCGAAGGAGATCTCGTCGAGATGGTGGCCGCGGAAGAGCGGGTCGCGCTCCAGGAACCGCAGCGTATCGTGCATCCACCCCATGTTCCACTTGTAGCCGAAGCCGAGCCCGCCGTACTCGACCGGGAGCGTCACGCCGGGCCAGGCGGTCGACTCTTCGGCGAAGGTCGCGATGCCGGGGCATTCGGCGTAGAGCGTCGTGTTGAGCCGGCGCAGGAAGGCGACCGCTTCGAGGTTCTCGCGCCCGCCATAGCGGTTCGGAACCCACTCGCCTTCTTTGCGCGAGTAGTCGCGGTAGAGGATCGAGGCGACCGCATCGACGCGCACGCCGTCCAGGTGAAACTCCCGCAGCCAGTACAGCGCCGACGCGATCAGAAAATTCTGCACTTCGTTGCGGCCGAGGTTGAAGACGTACGTGCCCCACTCGCGGTGAAATCCTTCGCGCGGATCGGCGTGCTCGTAGAGCGCCGTTCCGTCGAACCGGCCGAGCGCGTGCGCGTCGGTCGGAAAGTGTCCGGGAACCCAATCCAGGATGACGCCGATCCCGGCCGCGTGCGCGGCGTCGACGAAGGCGCGGAACTCGTCGGGCTCACCGAAGCGGCTGGTCGGCGCGAACCAGCTCGTCGTCTGATAGCCCCAGCTCAGGTCGAACGGGTGCTCGGTGACCGGCATCAGCTCGACGTGCGTGAAGCCCAGCTCCTTGACGTACGGGATCAACTGGTCGGCGAGCTCCCGGTAGGTCAGAAAACGGTCGCCCTCTTCGGGGACGCGGCGCCACGAGCCGAGGTGCACTTCGTAGATCTGAATCGGCGCGTCGCGGCGCTGTTTCTCGGCACGCGTCCGGAGCCACGCGTCGTCGTGCCACTCGTACGCGGAAGGCGCGGTGACGATCGACGCGTTCGCCGGGCGCTGCTCCGCCGCAAACGCGAACGGGTCGGCGCGCAGCGGGAGCAATTCGCCACTCGGCCCGAGCAGCTCGTACTTGTAGCGCGCGCCCGGCCCGACGCCGGGGAGGAAGATCTCCCACACGCCGGCCTCACGGCGCAGCCGCATCGGGTGCACGCGCCCGTCCCAGTCGTTCCAGTCGCCGACGACGCTGACGCGCGTCGCGTTCGGCGCCCACACCGCGAAGCGCGTCCCTTGCACGCCGTCGATCTCGTCGGGATGCGCGCCGAGAACGCGGTAGAGATCGTGGTGGTCCCCCTGCCCGAAGAGCCACGCGTCGAGCTCGCCGATCAGCGGGCCAAATAGGTACGGGTCCTCGATCGTGCGCGTGCCGCGCGCGTCCTTCACGCGCAGCTTGTAGCGCTCCGGCAGCGCGACCGCATACGCTTCGAAAAGCCCGTTCTCGCCGACCGGTTCGGCTTCGGCGAGCGCGCGGCCGTCCGCACCCACGACGCGCACGCTGCGCGCGCCGGGCAGAAAGGCACGCACGACCGTTCCGCTGCCGAGCGGGTGCGGGCCGAGCACGGCGAACGGATCGCCTTCGCGTCCCTGCTCGAGCGCTTCGGCGCGCTGGTCCGCCGTCATAGAAGCTGGCGGGCGAGCGTAGGCAACCCTTCGGCGAAGGTCGGGTGAATGTGGACGGAGCGCTCGAGGACGCGCCACGTCGAGCCGGCTTCCATGTGCGCGAGGATCACGTGGATCAATTCCCCGGCCTCGTACCCGACGAACGTCGCGCCGAGGATCTTGTCGGTCCGCGGCTCGACGACCAAGCGGAAGAAGCCGTCTTCGAGCGACCACTCGCTGCCGCGCGCGACGTCGCTGAGCCGGCGGGTGACCACGCGGTGCTCGACGTGCTGTTCGACCGCCTGATCGGCGGAGAGCCCGACGCGCCCGACCTGCGGCTCGACGAACATCGCGTAGCCCAGCACGCGGTCGTCGCGCGTGCGCGAGAGGTCGCCGCCGATGATCGCTTTGAGCCGGCGGAAGTCTTCCCACGAGACGTGCGTGAACTGCGGCTGCCCGGCGACGTCGCCCAACGCGTAGTGGTCGGCGACGCTGGTGCGCAGGTGCTGATCGCACTTGACGTTGCCGCGCTCGTCCAGCGCGATCCCGGCACGCGCGACCGTCCCCTCCGGAATGTTCGGGCGGCGCCCGATCGCGACCAAGAGCCCGTCGCCGGCGAGCGTGCCGCCCTCGCTCAGCGTCACGGTGAAGCTCCCTCCGTCGTAGGCGACCTTCGCCGCTTTTGTTTCGAGCCGCACCTCGATCCCGTCGCGTTCGAACGAGCTCGTCAGCACGTTGCAGACGTCGGTTTCTTCGCGCGCGATCAGACGGTCGTCGGGCGTGACGAGGGTGACCGCGCTGCCGAGCCGCGCCGCGCCTTGCCCGAGCTCGAGCCCGATGTAGCCGGAGCCGAGCACGATCAACCGCTTCGGAAGCGTCTCCTGCAGAAAGAAGTTCTCGTTGGTCAGAAACGGCGTTCCGGCGAGCCCGTCGAGCGGCGGAACGTTCGCGTGGCCGCCGGTGTCGATCACGACGACGTCCGCTGCGTACGTCTCTCCGCCGGCGCGCACGGCGTGCGGCGCGTCGAACGACGCTTCCGCGCGCACCAGCTCGACGCCGCTCTTCTCGAGCTTCTCGAGGACGCCCGCCCGCCACTCGCCGACGATTCGCCGCACGCGCGCCATCACCGCCGGCACGTCGGCGCGCACCTCGCACTGCACGTGCACGTCCGCCGCGCGCCGCGCGCGCCCCGCCGCGTGCGCCGAGGCGAGAAACGACTTCGACGGCGTGCACCCGACGTTGACGCAGCACCCGCCGAGCTCACCGCGCTCGAACAGGACGACCCGCTTCCCGCGCTCCGCGAAGTCGACCGCCAGCGGCACCCCGCCCTGCCCCGAACCGATAACCGCCAAATCGTACCGCATCGCCGCTTGCTTCTCCAAAACGGCCAATTTCCCGCGGCAACGACTTTTTGCGAATTGCGCGGGGAACCGGTATACTACATGAGCACCATGGATATCCGCAAATGGGTGACCCTGGAACGGTCGCTGATCGCTCTCCGCGAGCGGGAAAGCTGGCTACGGTCGAAAGGAGTCGTCCACGCAGCCGTCTTCGGTTCGGTTGCCCGCGGCGACGATGACCAAAGCAGTGATGTCGACGTTCTTTTGGAGCTCGCTCCGAACGCGCCGGTCGGAACCCCCGAGTTGCTGCAGATCGAGGCTGCTCTCGTCGCAGCGCTGGGTCGCAGCGTCGATGTCGTATCACGCGGCGGCCTGAAATCGCCGAGGCACGACCACATCATCAAGGAGATGGTTCCGGCCTTCTGACGCGCCGAAGCACAGCCCCAACCACCTTGCGGACGCCGTCAAGGATGCAATTCAGCGGGAGCTCGTGCTTTCGACGCTTGGAGATGGCAACTGAAGGACGTGCCCTCGGACGGTAAAGCGGTTCGGAGAACGATTCGAGTGAGGCGAGATGTCGACCGCTTCATGCGTCAGATCGCGAGCGGTCGCAGCTACTCGCAAGTGGCCACCGAGGCTCTCGTAGCGTATCTTCGAGCTAGAGGTGTCGATATTAAATCTTAGAGCTGCGGCTCGCCGTAGCGGGCGAGTTGGTCGATCAGTTTGGCGATGAGGCCGGTCCAGCCGGTTTGGTGGGAGGCGCCGAGTCCTTCGCCGGTGTCGCCGTTGAAGTACTCGTGGAAGAGGATGTGGTCGCGCCAGTTGGGATCGGTTTGGAACAGCTCGTTGTCGCCGTTGAAGGGACGGCGTCCGGTCGGATCGCGCCGGAACAGGCCGGCCAGGCGCTGCGAGAGCTCGCGTGATATCTGCCAGAGGTTCAGCATCCGGCCGGAACCGGTCGGAAACTCCACGGTGTAGTCGTCGCCGAGGTAGTGGTGAAACTTCTGCAGGGCTTCGATCAGCAGGAAGTTCAGCGGCATCCACACCGGGCCGCGCCAGTTCGAGTTGCCGCCGAAGAGGCCGCTGGTCGATTCGGCCGGCTCGTAGTCGCAGCGAAACTCCTGGCCGGCGACCTTGAGCACGTAGGGCTGGTCGAGATGGTAGCGAGAGAGCATGCGCACACCGTGCGGTGAAAGGAACTCGTTCTCGTCGAAGACGCGGCGCAGGATGCGGCGCAAGCGGTCGGGGCTGCAGATCGCCATCAGCCGCCGCTCGCCGCTCCCGGCGACGTCGATCCGGGCGACGTTCTCGGCCAGCTCCGGACGGTTGGCGAGAAACCAGTCGACGCGCCGGCGGAAATGCGGCAGCTGCTCCAGCGTCTGGGCGCCCAGCGTCTCGACCGCGAAGACGGGGACGATCCCGACGACGCTGCGCACCTTCAACGGAATGCGCTCGCCGCTCGGCAGGTAGAGCTGGTCGTAGTAGAACTCGTCGCCGGGATCCCACAGCCCCGCCTCGTCGTCGCGCACCGAGTTCATCGCGTCGGCGATGATGAGGAAGTGCTCGAAGAACTTCGAGGCGATGTCTTCGTAGATGTTCTCGACTTTGGCGAGCTCGAGCGCGATCGCCAGCATGTTGAGCGCGTAGACCGCCATCCACGAGGTGCCGTCGCTCTGCGCGAGGTACGCGCCGGCG
The DNA here is from genome assembly GCA_019235885.1 of Candidatus Eremiobacterota bacterium. Lineage (GTDB taxonomy): Bacteria > Vulcanimicrobiota > Vulcanimicrobiia > Vulcanimicrobiales > Vulcanimicrobiaceae > Vulcanimicrobium. Next base: position 46,807 of record JAFAKB010000071.1, read on the forward strand.
GGCAGCTTCGCGCTGCGGTCGAACGGACCGATGTTGTCGAGCCCGAGAAAGCCGCCTTGAAAGACGTTGCGGCCCGCGACGTCCTTGCGGTTCACCCACCAGGTGAAGTTCAGCAGCAGCTTCTGGAAAATTGACTCCAGGAACCGGAAGTCGCCAGCGCCGCCGTTCCGCTTGGCCTCGATGTTGTACGCGCGCAGCGCGGCCCAGGCGTGGACCGGCGGGTTCACGTCGTCGAACGCCCACTCGTAGGCCGGCAGCTGCCCGCTCGGGTGCATGTACCATTCGCGCGTCAGCCGCGTGAGCTGTCGCTTGCCGAACTCGGGATCGACGATCGCGAACGGGATGACGTGGAAGGCCAAGTCCCAAGCCGCGTACCACGGGTACTCCCAGGTGTCGGGCATCGAGAGGATGTCGTCGTTGTAGACGTGGAGCCAGCCGGCGTTGCGGCCGTGCTTGCGCTCGGGCGGCGGCGGCGGCGTGAGCGGATCGCCTTGCAGCCAGTCGCGCACGACGTAGTTGTAGAACTGCTTCGACCAGATCATGCCGGCGAACGCGCGCCGCTGAATCGCCGCGGAGTCCGCGTCCATCCCGGGCGGCGCGAGCGCCGCGTAGAACGCGTCGGCTTCCGCTGCGCGCCGCTCGAACGTCGCGTCGAAGTCGGCATCGATCCCGCCCGCGTCCGCATCGTCGCACAGCCGCAAGCGCACGGTCTGCGTCGCGCCGGGTTCGACCTCCCAGCGGTAGTGCAGCGCCGCTTTCGAGCCGGCGCCGGCCGGATTCACGCCGTTGCGGTCGACGCCGCGCACCGCGCGGTCGATCCCGCTCTTCACGTGCGGCGAGGGGGACGGGACGCCGAAGGCGCGCTCGAAATCCGTGTCGTTCTCGGTGAAGAGCGTCTCGCTCGCACCGCCGTCGGTGAAGATCCAGCGCTCGCCGAGCGTCGCGTGCTCCGCGTACAGCACGCGGCCCGGCCGGTCCTCGGCGCTCGGCGAGGGCCGGATCGACGGTTTCGGTACCCCCGCCTTCCACGACCACTCGTTGCGAAACCAGAACTGCGGGATGAGGTGAAGCGGTGCGCTCGCACGGCCGCGGTTCGTGGCGGTCAGCCGGATCAGCACGTCCTCGACGTCGCGCTTGGCGTACTCCACCGTCACGTCGAAGTACGCGTCGTCCGCGAAGATTCCGGTGTCGACGAGCTCGTACTCGCGGGCGCCGCGGCCGCGCCGCGCGTTCTCCTCGCGAAGCTGCGCGTACGGAAAGGCGCGCTGCGGGTAACGGTACAGCGCTTTCAGGTACGCGTGCGAGGGGACCGCGTCGAGGTACCACCAGTACTCCTTGACGTCCTCGCCGTGATTGCCCTGATGCCCGCCCAACCCGTAGAAGCGTTCCTTGATGATCTCGTCCTGCTCGTTCCAGAACGCGGGCGCGAAGCACAGCCGCTGGTGGTTGTCGCTGATGCCGAGGATGCCGTCCTCGCCCCAGCGGTACGCGCGCAGGCGCGCCATCTCGAACGGAAAGTAGTCCCACGCGTTGCCGTCGGCGCTGTAGTCTTCGCGCACCGTCCCCCACTGGCGGTCGCTCAGATACGGGCCCCAGCGCCGCCAGTGCTCGTCGCGCCGCGCGGTCGCCTCCAGCCGTGCGCGCTCCGGATTGCGCTCCATCCGGGCTTTGTCGCCGGATGGCGATCCGGTTTCCTGTTCGCAGCTACGCGAGATCGCGGATCGCGGCGATGTCGAGCACGAATCCCGGCATCACCGGTGCGCAATCGACGGAATCGACGTCGCCGAGATCGCGCGGTTCGGCCTCGCCTTCGCGCGCAACGTACACCTTGCGGCGTTTCGGGTCGATCAGCACGACGAGCCGCACGCCGTTCCGGATGTACGCCGAAAGCTTCTTCATCGTCGTTCTGAGCCGGTCCGACTTCGAGAGTATCTCGAACGCCGCGTCGGGGACGACTTCGGCGAACGTGCGCCGGCGGTCGAACTGCGCCCACCGCTCGCGGCTGATGTAGGTTGCGTCGGGTGCCAACACCGCGCCGTCCGGAAACCGCACGCCGCCGGTCCCGCCCATACAGAAGCCGTGGTTCCCACCGCGGACCCAGTTCCCGACCACGCGGATGAGCTCGCCGTCGCGACCGCCGCCTTCCCACCCGCTCGGCGGCGTCACGAGAATCGTTCCGTCGGCGAAGCGCTCGAACAGCAGCAGGTCGTGCCGCGCGCCGAGCGCCAGGATCTCGTCGTCGTCGATCCAGCGCTCAGGGACGATCTCGAAGGCGCGCACGGTCCCGCCGAGCAGCTCGGGAACGCCGGGAAGGCCGGGCAGTTCGGGGATGTCCATCGCGGTTGCCATGTTCGTCCTTTCTGTTCCACGCCCGTCCATCACGACGAACGATCCCAGGCGCAAACCTTGAGGCCGAATTTTGCCGGCCGCGGCGAGCGCGGTCAATACCCGAGCCGGCGGGCGCGTTTGAAACCTAAGCGCGCGCCGGGCGGTACATCGCGCAGAACCACCGATCCGGAGCTATGATGATGACCGTCCGTCCGTCACTCCGCCGCTTCGCCGCCGGGCTCGCCGGCGCCACGGTCGCCCTCGTCTGCCTGCTCGCGACCAGCGTTCGTCTCTGAGGCGCGCTACCGGCCGCGGCGTTAGTCGAGCGCCTTGAGCACTCGCACGTCGAGAACGAAGCCGGGCATCACGGGAGCACAATCGATGGCGTCCGCGTCACCGTAATCGGCGGCCTCGCCGCCATCTCGCGACATGTACACGTGCCCGCGGTACGTATCGATGAGCACGACGAGCCGCACGCCGTGCCGCACGTAGGCGGCGATCTTCTTGAGCGTCGTTCGAACGCGATCGGACCTCGAGATCATCTCGAAGCACGCGTCCGGAACGATCATCGGAAACGTCTCGCGCTCGGCCCGGTCGAGCGCGTACCAGCGTTCCGCGGTAATGTACGTCGCATCGGGCGAAAGGAGAGCATCGTCAGGGAACTTGAAGCCTGCGTTCGCGCCGAACGCGATGCCGCCAGCCGCTTGAGCCCAAACTCCAACTTGCGCGGCGAGCCCACCACTTCGGCGCCCGCCGATACCGCCAGTCGGCGGCGTCACGAGCAGCGTCCCGTCGGCGAAGCGCTCGAACAGCAGCGGCTCGTAGCGCTCTTCGAGCGCGACGAGCTCGTCGTCGTCGATCCAGCGCGGCGGAACGATCTCCACCGCGTGCTCGATGTCGGTTCGCAGACCCCGCAGTTCCAATGTTGCGACCATGTCGCTCCCTTCGTTTCCACGCTCGTCCATCACGACGTCCGGTCGGGACGACAAGGGCCGCTCGGAATTTTCCACGCGATCGGAACCGCCGTCAATACCTAAGCCCGCGCTTGCGTCCGCGCGCTGCTCGCCGCGCAGGGCGACGGCGATCGCGCCGAGGATCACGGCAGCGCCGAGCGCCGTCGTCACGCCGAGACGTTCGCTGAAGAGCCAGGCGGCGAGCACGGCGGCGATCACGGGCTCCAGCAGCGTCACCGTCGAGACGAACGTCGCGCTGAGGACGCGCACCGCGGCGTTCAGCGCGGTGTGGCCGAAGAGCTGCGAGATCAGCGCCATCGCGACGATCCCGCCCCACGCGCGCACGTCGCCCAGCGGCGGTAACCGATCGTGCGTAAGCGCGCTCGCGGCAATCAGCACGACCGCCGCGTAGGCGTACGTGCGCGCGGTGACGGCGAGCGTGTCGTAGCGCGGATCGGTGGCGCGCACGACGAGCAGGTACGCGGCGATCGCGACCGCGCCGCCGAGCGCGAGCGCGATCCCGAGCGGCGCGTTCGTGCGGTCGGGCGCGCCGACCACGATCGCGACGCCGGCGAGCGCACCGATGATGCTCGCCCCCGCGTACGGATCGATCCGGCGCCGCCGCAACACGGCGTAGGCTTCCGTCCACACCGGCGTCGTGCAGACCAGCAGCGTCGAGATCGCGACCGTCGCGTAGTTCAGCGAGGCGATCCAAGTCGCGAAGTGCAGCGCTAGGACCACGCCGGCCAGCGCGAGCCGGCGTTCCGTCGGACCGTCGAGCGCGCGCAAACGCCCGCGCAGCGCGGCGAGGACGACCAGCGGCACCGCCGCGAGCGCCAAGCGCGCCGCGCTGACGGCGAGCGGGCCGCCGGAGACGAGCGCGAAGCGTGCGAAAACCGCCGCCGCCCCGATCGCCAGCTGCGCGAGCGCGACCAGGACGAGCGCGCGGGTTCTCAGGCCGCGTTCGCTCCGATGCGGTCGAACCCGATCCCCGCGGCGAGCGCGTGCAGGCACATCAGGACGTACTCGTCGTCGCTGTAGTGCTGCTCGCCGTACGAGGCGAACGCGAGGTAGCCGCGGCCGTGGACGAGCGTTCCGAACGCCGCGGCGACCAGCGAGCGGATCCCGCGGTCGGCGAGCGGCTGCATCCGTGGAAACGCTTCGGCGAAGCGCGGCACGTCGGGGAAGTTGACGACCTGACCGGGCTCGTAGGCGGGGTCCTCGGGGCCGCGCGCCAGCGGGATGCGCAGCGGCGGCGCGGTTTCACCGTTCTGCCGGTACGGAAGCACGTTCCACTCCTCGCCATCGAGCAGCGCGATGCCGACGATCTCCGACCGGAAGGTTCGGTGCGCGTACTCGATCGCGATCTTCGCGACGTCCTCGACCGTGCGGGCGCTGAACGTGAGTTCGAAGAGGTGCTCGTAGTACGAGCGCATCCAGCCGGCGGTCGCGCCCTCCTTCATCGGGCGGACGATCCGCCACAGCGGCTGTTGCCCGTTCATGCCGACCGGTACGGCCCGGCGTCCTTGACAACCTCGCGCGGAGGTCATACCGTCGTCGTACGCTACGGGAGCCCGGCAGCCCGACAGGGCGCCCGGGCTGAGAGGGCGGCACAGGCCGCCGACCGTTACCACCTGATCCGGGTCATACCGGCGAAGAGGAGTGCAGCGCATGGCGACCATGCTTCCGCCGTCCAACGACGTGCTCTCGCGCGATCCGTTCCCCGCGTCCTCGAAAGTCTACGCGGTCGGCAGCGATCCGACGATCCGCGTCCCGTTCCGCGCGATAACGCTCAGCGACGGAGAGGTTCACACCGTCACCGACACGTCCGGCCCCTTCACCGACCCCGACGCCGGGATCGACATCCGCAGCGGCATCGCGCCGGTTCGCGAACGGTGGCTCACGCGCCGTGGCGACACCGAGGTGCTCGAGAAGCCCTCGTCCGTGTACCGCCTCGGGCGCGAGGCGATGCGCGAGCTCGACGCGATCCGTTTTCCCTCGCCGCGCGCGATCCGCCGCGCGCGCGCGGGCGGCAACGTCAGCCAGATGCACTACGCGCGGCGCGGCGAGATCACGCCGGAGATGGAGTTCGTCGCGATTCGCGAGGGCGTCGAGCCGGAGTACGTGCGCAGCGAGGTCGCGCGCGGCCGCGCCGTGATTCCGGCGAACGTGAACCACCTGGAGCTCGAGCCGACCATCATCGGCCGCAACTTCCTGGTGAAGATCAATGCCAACATCGGCAACTCGGCGATCGGCTCGTCGATCGAGGAAGAGGTCGAGAAGATGGTGTGGGCGGCGCGCTGGGGCGCCGACACGGTGATGGATCTCTCGACCGGGAAGAACATTCACGAGACGCGCGAGTGGATCATCCGCAACAGCCCGGTTCCGATCGGCACCGTGCCGATCTACCAGGCGCTGGAGAAAGTCGGCGGCAAGGCGGAAGAGCTGAGCTGGGAGATCTACCGCGACACGCTGATCGAGCAGGCCGAACAGGGCGTCGACTACTTCACCGTGCACGCCGGCGTGTTGTTGCGCTACGTGCCGCTGACCGCGAAGCGCGTCACCGGAATCGTCTCGCGCGGCGGGTCGATCATGGCGAAGTGGTGCCTCGCGCATCACCAAGAAAGCTTCCTCTACACGCACTTCGACGAGATCTGCGAGATCATGAAGGCGTACGACGTGACCTTCTCGCTCGGCGACGGCTTGCGCCCCGGCTGCACCGCCGACGCCAACGACGAAGCGCAGTTCGCCGAGCTCGAGACGCTCGGCGAGCTCACGCAGATCGCGTGGAAGCACGACGTGCAGACGATGATCGAGGGCCCCGGTCACGTTCCGATGCACCTGATCAAAGAGAACATGGAGCGCCAGCTCGCGGTCTGCCACGAAGCGCCGTTCTACACGCTCGGCCCGCTGGTGACCGACGTCGCGCCCGGCTACGACCACATCACCAGCGGGATCGGCGCCGCGATGATCGGCTGGCTGGGAACGGCGATGCTGTGCTACGTCACGCCGAAAGAGCACCTCGGCCTGCCCGACAAGGACGACGTGAAGACCGGCGTGATCACCTACAAGCTCGCCGCGCACGCCGCCGACCTCGCCAAGGGACATCCCGGCGCGCGCCATCGCGACGACGTGCTCTCGAAGGCGCGCTTCGAGTTCCGCTGGGAAGACCAGTTCAACCTGAGCCTGGATCCCGACACCGCGCGCGCGTTCCACGACGAGACGCTCCCCGCGCAGGGCGCGAAGCTCGCGCACTTCTGCTCGATGTGCGGACCGCATTTCTGCTCGATGAAGATCACGCAGGACGTGCGCGAGTACGCCGAGCGCGGGATGGCCGAGAAATCCGAAGAGTTCCTCAGAAGCGGCGCGGACGTGTACCTGCCGGCGCCGTCCTGAGCACAATTTTGCCGGCCCGCGCCGTTGCAGGACGGACTCGGGCGCGTGCAAAGCGAATCTCGCGAGCGATGGTTCTCGCGCGCGTATTCACCGCGGCGGCTGGTTGCGTCGTCCTCGGCGCAGCGGTCGCTTCGTGCTCAGGCTCGTTCGGTTCGGGTACCGGTCTGCCGAACGCCGTGGCGTCACCGAGCTTCGGCGGCCCCTCCTCGGCGCCCACGCCGGCGACGCAGTCGAGTGTCGTGCTGACCTACGGTGAGTCGACCGCGTTCCAGTCGCTGACCGAGGTAGGCGGGTACGGTGCGGCGATCGCGTTTCCGAAGGCGCCCGAACCGACCGCTGCGCCTTCGAAGGGAAAGAAGGGCGCGACGCCCGAGCCGGCGCCGACGCCGGTCGCGATCGCGATCGGCGCGACGCTCTCGACGGTGAAGCCGCAGGACGGCCCCGACATCAACTTCGTCAGCGGCAAGGGCAAGCGCAAGCGCTCGCGCGAGCTGCCGGCGCGCGCGCTCGCGTACATCACGCTGCTCCCGACGCACGACGCGACGCTCGAAAGCTATCCGCGCTTCGAGCTCGACGTGCCGCGCGAGATCGCCGCGCAGTACCGCGACGGCGAGTTCGGGCTCGCGCTTTGGAACTCGGGCGAGAAAGACTCGAAGTACCGGCTTGCCGTCGCCGAGCTCGACACCGCCGCGACGCCGCCGCCGGTGAAGGTGGTCGCCGCAGCGACGAGCGCGCCCGCGAACGCCAGCCCGGGAACCACCGCGCCGCCGGTGAGAACGATGGCGCCGCTCTCGACGCCCTCGCCGCGCGCGAGCGGTGCTCCGGGCAGCTCGCCCGCGCCGGCCGGCGGCATACCGGTCCCCGGCGGCGCGCCGCCGCCGTCCGCCGCGCCGACGCTGCCGCCGGCGCACATTCTCTTCGCCGGCACCGCGACGCCGCTCAAGCTGGTCGCGAACCGGCCGGCGGTCTTCGCGCTGTACGCGCTCCCGCATCCGTCGGCGACGCCGGTGCCCAAAGCCTCGGTCGTTCCTAACTCGTCGTCCTCGCACGCGCCGGCGAACGCAAGCGCGTCCCCGGCCGGCGCCGCGTCGGCTTCGCCGGGACCCGGCGCGAGCAAAGCGCCGCGCTAGGAGCTTGTCGGGCTTGCCCGGCAAGCGACGACGGGCGGATCGGACGAAGTCCGAACGCGAGGGTTCACCGCAGGTGAACCCACTAGCGCGCGAGCCGTCCCTCGTACGCGGGGCGGCTCGGCGAGGGGTGCGCGTAGAAGGAGCCGCCGCGGGCAAGGTTGCCGCATGAAGCAGCAGGATGCAATCGCCCTTCTCAAAGCGGACCACAAGGCCGTCAAAGAGCTCTTCGCACAGGCCGATGAGACGTCGGAGCGCGCCAAGGCGCATCTGCAGCGGCTCGGCGAGCAGATCTGCGCCGAGCTGACGGTGCACACGCAGATCGAGGAGCAGATTTTCTATCCCGCCGTACAAGAGCGCGCGCGCCGCGGTCACAAAGAAGAACGGGACGAGGTCTTCGAGGGATACGAAGAGCACGCCGCCGCCAAGAAGGTCATCGAGGACATCCGCGCGACCGACCCCGGCGACGAGTCGTACAAGCCGAAGCTCACCACGCTGAGCGAGCTGATCGATCACCACGTCAAGGAAGAGGAACACGAGCTCTTTCCCAGCGTGAAAGAGATGTTCGACGAGGACGAGCTGGTCGAGCTCGGGCAGCGGTTGAGCGAGCTGAAGGCGCGATTGCAGCCGCAGAACGCGACGAGGGCATAGCCTCGCTCTCCCGCTGGGGGAGGGAGTGAGTTTCCCCTTTTACGGCCCTAGGGTATCGCTTCTTGCGCATGCGAGTCCTAGGAGTCAACGCTGTGTTTCACGATCCGGCCGCGGCGCTTGTCGTCGACGGCCGTGTCGTTGCGGCTGCTGAAGAAGAACGTTTTACGCGGCGCAAGCACGGCAAGCCGTGCGTTCCGTTCTCGACCTGGGAGCTGCCGGAGCAGTCGGCGCGCTGGGCGCTTCGGTACGGCGGGATCACTCCGCACGAGCTCGACGCGGTCGCGTACTCGTACGATCCGGAGCTGGCCGCCCCGGACTGTGCGGAACTGCATCACAACGAGTACGAGACGCTGCGCACCTACTTCGTGCGCCGCGCGCCGGGCTTTCTGGCGACGCTCTTGCCTGGGCTCGAGCGGGCGAAGGTGCGCTTCGTTCCGCACCACGTCGCGCACGCGGCGTCGGCGTACTTGGCGGGTCCGCATCGCGACTGCGCGGTGATGGTGATGGACGGCCGCGGCGAGCAGACCTCGTACTTGGCCGGCGTCGCGCGCGGCGGCGAGCTCGAGGTGCTGCGGCGCGTCTCGCTTCCCCACTCGCTCGGATTGCGCTACGAAGAGCTCACCGAGCACCTCGGCTTTCACCGCTCGTCCGACGAGTACAAGGTCATGGCGCTGGCGTCGTACGGAACGCCGCGCTGGGGTGCGGTGATGCGCGCCGCGATGCACGCCGACGGCGACGGCAGCTTCGTCGCGCTCCCGGTCGACTTCACGCGCTTCGTCGCGCGGCGGGTGGACGGCGAACCGTTCACCGAAGCGCACGCGGACGTGGCGGCGAGCGTGCAGTTCGCGCTGCAGGAGACGGTCCTCGAGCTGGCCGGCTGGCTGCATGAGCAGACCGGAATGCGCGCGCTCGTGATGGCCGGCGGCGTCGCGCTGAACGTCGTCGCGAACTCGCACATCGCGCGGAACGGACCGTTCGAGCACGTCTGGGTGCAGCCGGCCGCCGGCGACGCGGGGACCGCGCTCGGCGCTGCGCTCTACGTCGCGAAGTCGATGGGTGACGAGGTGCAGCCGATGGGAAGCGCGGCGCTCGGCCGCGGCTGGAGCGACGCGGAGATCGAGCAGGCGCTCGAGATCGCGAACGTGCACTACACGCGTCCGCGCGACGTCGCCGAAGCGGTCGCGCACGTGATCGCCGCCGACGGGATCGTCGCGTGGTTCCAAGGGCGCAGCGAGTACGGCCCGCGCGCGCTGGGGCACCGCTCGCTGCTCGCCAACCCGCGGCGGGCCGAGACGCTGCACCGGCTGAACGACGTCAAAGGCCGCGAGCAGTTCCGGCCGGTCGCGCCGATGACGCTCGCCGAGCGCGCGCCCGAGATGTTCGAGGGCCCGTTCCCCTCGCCGTACATGCTGTTCGTGCACACCGTCAAGCCGGGCTGGGCCGAGCAGCTGCGCGCGGTCGTGCACGTCGACGGCACCGCGCGCGTGCAGACCGTCGAGCGCGCGGAGGAACCTCTGGTCGCGCGAATGCTCGACGAGGTCGAACGGCTGACCGGCATTCCCGTAGTCGTGAACACCTCGCTGAACACGGCCGGGCGGCCGATGGTCGACTCGCCGCGCGACGCGCTCGAGTGCTTCGGTTCGGCGCCGGTCGACGCGCTCGCGATCGGGCCCTTCCTGCTCAAGCGCGAAAGCTTCGCGCGCGGTACCTCGCACATCTCCGCCGTGGCGTAATCATGGTCGACGTCGTCGTGCCAACCATCGCACGCGGGTCGCTGAGCGAGCTTCTCGCTTCGCTTGCGCGCGCGCGGGGACCGCGCCCCGGACGGCTCATCGTGGTCGACGACCGGCCGGCGCGCCGCGCCGGCGAAACGCTCGTGCCGAACGCGCCGCTCGACCTGCGCGCGCTCGACGACGACTTTCGCGCGCGCACGACGGTCCTCGCCGGCAAAGCGGCGGGGCCCGCGGCCGCGCGCAACACCGGCTGGCGCGCCTCGCGCGCGCGGTGGATCGCGTTCCTCGACGACGACGTCGTCGTCGGACCGGAATGGCTCGCCGAGCTGGCGCGCGACCTCCACGACCTTGCGCCGGACGTCGCGGGCTCGCAAGGGATCGTGACGGTCCCGCTGCCGCCGCACCGCCGCGCGACCGATTGGGAACGGAACGTCGCCGGACTCCAAGGCGCGCGCTGGATCACCGCGGACTGCGCGTATCGCCGCGCCGACCTGCTCGCCGCCGGCGGATTCGACGAACGTTTTCGGCGCGCGTACCGCGAGGACGCCGATCTCGCGTTGCGGCTCGTCGCGCGCGGCAAGCGCATCGCTAGCGGCACGCGGCGCACCGCGCATCCGGTGCGGCCGGCGAGCTGGGCGGTGAGCGTGCGCCTGCAGGCGGGAAATGCCGACGACGTGCTCATGGATGCGGTGCACGGGCGCGACTGGCGCGCGCGCGCGGCGGCGCCGCGCGGCGCGTACCGTTCGCACGCGCAAACCGTTGCAGCCGCGGCGTTCGCGCTAGCAGCGTTCGCCGCGCGCAAGCCGCGGCTCGGCGCGCTGTTCGCCGCGGTGTGGGCCGCCCAGACGGCGCGTTTCGCGTGGCGCCGGATCGCGCCCGGTCCGCGCACCGCGCGCGAGATCGGCGCGATGCTCGCGACGTCAGCCGCGATTCCGTTCGCCGCCGTCTACCACCGTGCGCGCGGCCGCGCCCGGCTGCGCGCGCTGCTGAACGACGCCGCGCGCGCGCCGCACCCGCTGCCGGCGGCGGTGCTGTTCGACCGGGACGGAACGCTCGTCGCGGACGTGCCCCACAACGCCGATCCGGCGCGCGTCGTGCCGATGCCGGGTGCGCGCGCGGCGCTCGACCGGTTGCGCGCCGCCGGCGTCGCGACCGCGATGATCTCGAATCAAAGCGGCGTGGGGCTCGGCTTGTTCACGCGCGAGGACGTCGACGCGGTGAACGCGCGCGTCGCCGCCGCGGTCGGAACGCTCGAGCCGGTCTTGGTCTGCACGCATCTCCCGGAAGAGCGCTGCTTCTGCCGCAAGCCGGCGCCCGGATTGGTCCACGACGCGGCGCGCGCGCTCGGCGTCGCACCGCGCGACTGCGTCGTCATCGGCGACATCGGCGCCGACGTCGAAGCCGCGCAGGCCGCCGGCGCGCGCGCGATCCTCGTTCCAACGCCGGTCACGCGCGCCGAAGAGATCGGCGCCGCCCCGCTCGTCGCCCGCGACTTGCACGAAGCCGTAAATTATATCTTGACCGATCGCGCGGCGAGCGCGCATCACGAGGCGCCGCCGTGAAACGCAACGTGTTAGCGGTGCGCCAGGACAACAACGGCGACGTCCTGCTGATGGGGCCGGCGTTGCGGGCGCTCGCGGCGCGCGCGACGCGGCTGACGCTCGTGTGCGGGCCGTCGGGCGAAGCGGCGGCCCGCGCGCTCCCCGGCATCGACGAGGTGATCGTCTTCGAAGCGGCGTGGATCGAGGCCGAACCGCAGCCGCTGCGGCGCGCGCACGCCGAGGCGTTCGTCGACCGCGTCGCGGCGCTGCGAATCGACGACGCGCTGATCTTCACCTCGTTCCACCAAAGCCCGCTCCCGGCGGCGCTGCTGCTGCGGATGGCCGGCGTGCCGCGCATCGGCGCGATCAGCGAAGACTATCCCGGCGCGCTGCTCGACGTGCGCCATCGCGGCGTCCCCGACGATCTGCACGAAGTCCAGCGCGCGCTCTCGCTCGCGCGCGCGGCGGGGTACGAGCTGCCGCCGCAGGACGAGGGCCGGCTCGCGATGCGGATCGCCGCGCGCAATCCGCTCGCGCAGCACGCGCCGTACGTCGTCGTCCATCCCGGCGCGACCGTTCCGGCGCGCGCGTGGAGCCCCGGCGCCAACCGCGCGCTCGTCGCCGCGCTCGCGGCGCGCGGCGAACGCGTCGTCGTCACCGGAAGTGCGGCGGAGCGCGAGCTGTGCGCGCACGTCGCGGACGGCGACGCGACGAATCTCGCCGGCGCGACGGACTTCGTCGAGCTCGCGCGCGTGATCGCCGACGCAAGCGCGATCGTCGTCGGCAACACCGGTGCGGCGCACGTCGCCGCTGCGGTCGGCACGCCGGTCGTCTCGCTGTTTCCGCCGACGATTCCGGCAGTGCGGTTCCACCCGTGGATGGTGCCGCACGTGCTGCTCGGCGACCAGCAGATCGCGTGCCGCGGCTGCCGCGCGCGCGTCTGCCCCTTCGAAGGTCAGCCGTGCCTGGGCGGCGTGCGCGTCGACGACGTGCTGGCGGCGCTCGCGGCGCTGCGCGCCGCTCGCGAGGTGCCCGCCTGATGCTGCTCACGAAGCCGCGCACCGCCGAGCATGAGCCGAAGAAGATCCTGCTCTGGCACGTGCACGGCTCGTACACGACCGCGCTCGTGCAAGGAATGCACACCTACTACATTCCGGTGCTCCCGGACCGCGGTCCCGACGGCCGCGGGCGCGCGCGCACGTGGGACTGGCCGGCGAACGCCGTCGAGGTGACGCCGCAGCAGTTGCGCGCGCTCGAGCTCGACCTGGTGGTTCTGCAACGGCCGCACGAGCTCGAGCTCGCCGCCGCGTGGCTCGGGCGCGTGCCGGGACGCGACCTGCGCACGATCTATCTCGAGCACAATGCGCCGCAGGGCCGGATCGCCGAGATGCGCCATCCGTTCGCCGACCGCGACGACGTCACGGTCGTGCACGTCACGCACTTCAACGATCTCTTCTGGGACTGCGGCACGACGCGCACGCGCGTCGTCGAGCACGGCGTCGTCGATTCGGGCTATCGCTACACCGGTGAGTTGCCGCGCGCCGCGGTCGCCATCAACGAGCCGCGCCGCCGCGGCCGCGTGACCGGCACCGATCTGCTCGAGCGTTTCGGCGCGGCGCTCCCGCTCGATCTGTTCGGGATCGGCGCGGGCGAGCTGGGCGGATGCGACGATCCGCCGCAGCAGGTGCTGCATCAGGAGATGGCGCGGCGGCGCGTCTATCTTCATCCGATGCGCTGGACCTCGCTCGGCCTGGCGCTGATCGAGGCGATGCAGCTCGGCATGCCGGTCGTCGCGCTGGCGACGACCGAAGCCGCCGAAGCGGTTCCGATGGGGTGCGGGACGATCTCGACCGACGTCGAGCGGCTGTGCGACGCGCTGCGCCGCTATGCCGCCGATCCGTCGCTCGCGCGGGCCGACGGCGAACGCGCGCGCGCGCATGCGCTCGCGCGGTACGGTCTGCCGCGTTTTCTCGACTCTTGGAACGCGCTTTTCGCGGAGGTGGTCGCGTGAAAATAAGCCTTGTCTCCGAACATGCGAGCCCGCTCGCGGTACTCGGCGGCGTCGACGCCGGCGGGCAGAACGTCCACGTCGCAGCGCTCGCCGCGGGGCTCGCCGCACTCGGCAACACCGTCACGGTGTACACGCGCCGCGACGATCCGAAGCTGCCGCGGCGCACCGCGATGGCGCGCGGAGTGATCGTCGAGCACATCGACGCCGGCCCGGCGCGGCCGATCCCGAAAGACGCGATCTACCCGCACGTGAAGGCGTTCGCGAAAGCGCTCGCGCGGGCGTGGGGCGACGACCGGCCCGACGCCGTCCACGCGCACTTCTGGATGAGCGGTTTGGCCGCGCTCGGCGCCGCGAAGCCGCTCGGCATCCCGGTCGTGCAGACGTTCCACGCGCTCGGCGTCGAGAAGCGCCGCCATCAAGGGAGCGCCGACACCTCGCCGGCCACGCGGCTCGCCGAGGAAGAACGGATCGTGCGCGACGCCGAGCGCATCGTCGCAACCTCGAGCGCCGAGGTCTTCGAGCTGCTGCGGATGGGCGCGAACCCGCGGCGCTTGAAGATCGTGCCGTGCGGCGTCGACCTCGAGCACTTCACCCCGGACGGGCCGTTCGAAGAACGGCGCGGCGAGCGGATGCGGATCGTCACGCTCTCGCGGCTCGTTCCGCGCAAAGGGATCGCCGACGTGATCGAAGCGCTCACCGACGTTCCGGACGCGGAGCTCGTCATCGCGGGCGGCGGCGAAGGCCCTGATTTGCTCGACGACCCGGAGGCGCAGCGCCTCTCGAAGCTCGCGCACGAGCTGGGCGTCGCCGACCGCGTCTACTTGCGCGGGCGCGTCTCGCACGCGGAGGTTCCGGCGCTGCTGCGTTCGGCCGACGTCGTCGCGTGCACGCCGTGGTACGAGCCGTTCGGCATCGTTCCGCTGGAGGCGATGGCGTGCGGCGTCCCGGTCGTCGTCTCCTCGGTCGGCGGGCTGGTCGACACCGTCGTCGACGGCATGACGGGGATCCACGTTCCGCCCAAAGCGCCGCGCGCGCTCGCGCACGCGTTGCGCTCGCTGGCGGCGACGCCCGAGCGCCGCAAGCGCCTCGGCCGCTTGGGCGTGGAGCGCGTGCGCGCGCGCTACTCCTGGTCGCGCATCTGCGCGGACACGCTCGACGTGTACCGCGGTGTGATCGGCACGCCGGCCGAAGAGCTCGCGCTGGGAAGCTGATGCGTGAACGCATCGTCGTGCTGCGCGCGCTCAAGCTGGGCGACTTCCTCACCGGCGTCCCCGCGTACCGCGCGCTGCGCCGCGCGTTCCCGCGCGCCGAGATCGTGCTCGCGGCGCCGCGCGCGCTGGCGCCGCTCGCCGAGCTGATCGGCGGCGCGCTCGACCGCGTCGTCGACGCGCAAGCGCTCGCACCGCTCGCACCCGAATTGCACGCTGCGGATCTCGGCGTGAACATGCACGGCCGCGGGCCGCAGTCGCACCGCGTGCTGCTCGGCGCGCGCGCGCAGCGGCTGATCACCTTTCGCAACGAAGAGATCCCGGAGAGCGCGAGCGGTGCGGAGTACGACGCAGACGAGCACGAGGTGCGGCGCTGGTGCCGGATGCTCGAGCACGCCGGCATCGCGGCCGATCCGCGCGAGCTCGACCTTGCCGTTCCGCCGGTGCTGGTGCCGCGGCGCATCCGCGGCGCGACGCTGATCCATCCCGGCGCGGCGAGCGAGGCGCGCCGCTGGCCGGTCGAGCGCTGGATCGAGGTGGCGCGTGCCGAGCAGCGGCTCGGGCGCACCGTCATCGTCACCGGCGCGGCGAACGAGGTCGAGCGCGCGCGCACGGTCGCGGACGCGGCCGGCGTTGCGCCGACGCACGTGTACGCCGGCCGCACGAACCTGCGCGAGCTCGCCGCGCTGGTCGCCGCGGCAGGGCGCGTCGTCTGCGGCGACACGGGCGTCGCGCACCTCGCAAGCGCCTACCGCACGCCGTCGGTCGTGCTGTTCGGCCCGATTCCGCCGGCTGCGTGGGGGCCGCCGCCGCGCCCGTTCCACCGCGTGCTGTGGAACGGCACGACCGGGGACCCGCACGCCGACCGCGTCGACCCCGGCCTGCTCGCGATCAAACCCGAACGCGTGATCGCGGCACTCGACGCGCTCCGCGCTTAGGCGACCTCTTCGAGCGCATCTTCGGTCGCGTCGACGACGACGACGATCGTGCCGTGGATGCGGCGGCGCTCGAGGCGGCGGTGCGCTTCGGCCGTGTCGTCGAGCGAGTACATCGCGGCGATCGGCACCGCGAACGGCGCTTCGTCGATCGCCGCGCTGAGCCGCGCGAACGCGGCCGGGTTCGGCACGCCGTCGAACGCGATCGCGGCAATCTCGCTCGGCCATTCGACGCCGTTCGGGCGCGCGATCGTGCCGCCGTCGCGCAGCGCTGCGGCGAGCCGCTCGACGCCGAGGCCGCCGGCGAGCGCGAGCACCGCGTCGACGCCGTGGGGCGCAAAAGTTCGCGCGACGGCCGCGACGTCGTCGTGATGCGTGTCGAGCGCCGCGTCGGCGCCGAGCGCGCGCAGCAGCTCGACTCCTTCGCGATCGCGCGCGGTGGCGATCACGCGCGCGCCGCGGCGCTTCGCAAGCTGGACCGCCATCACGCCGACGCTTCCCGTCGCGCCGTGAATCAGCACCGCCGTGCCGGCGCGCAGCCCGAGCGCGTCGTCGATCCCCGCGAGCGCGGTCAAGCCTGCGACCGGGATCGGGCCGGCTTCGCGAAACTCCAGCGTGCGCGGCATCGGAGCGACGTGCTCCGCGCGCAGCGCCACATAGTCGGCGTAGAAGCCGCCCTTTCGGTCACCGTAGGCGTAGCCGATCACCGCATCGCCGACGCTCAGGCCCTGCACGTCGTCGCCGAGCGAGGCGATCGTACCGGAGCCCTCCGCCCCGAGCACGAGCGGAAACGCCTTCCCGCGCGAGAACGCGCCGCGCCGCATCTTGGCGTCCCAGATCCCGACCCCGGCCGTGTCGACCCGGATCAGGACCTCGTTCGCGTCGAGCTCGGGGACGCGCAGCTCGCGAGCGACCAGCCGCTCCGGCCCGCCGAACGCGTCGATCGCGACCGCCCGCATGAAACGCGGAACCGTCCCGTCGGTCCTCATGCGCGCCCTGACCGGCCCCGCCTCAGGCTAGGTTGCGTTGTGGTCCTTGGCGCGGCGCCGACGGCGCTGAATCCGCGGCTACTTCGCCGGGGCGTTCGTCGTCGTGGCGGGCGTCGGTTCGGCGGGGGTACCGGCGGTCAGGGCGGGGTTCGGGACGGACTCGACTGCGGCGGCGGTTGCGGGGAGGACTTCGTTGACGTTCGTCACCCACTGCTGCTCGTCGGGAAGCGGCGCGGGGCGAACGGCGATCGTCGCGCTGGCGGCGGGCGTGAAGGCACGGCCGACGCGCGCGTCGAGCTGCTTCCACACGTGCAGCACCCGCACGACGTAGTGGCGCGTCTCGCTGTACGGCGGCACGCCGTGATAGCGCTCGACGGCCTTCGGGCCGGCGTTGTAGCCGGCGATCGCGAGCTTCACCGCGTTCGGCTTCCCGGCGAAGTGGTTCATCAGCGTCTTCAGGTACGAGGACGTTCCGCGCAGGTTGTCGGCGGGATTCCAGGCGTTCACGCCGAGGCGGCGCGCCGTGCCCGGCATCAGCTGGCCGAGGCCGCGCGCGCCGGTGCGGGAGACGGCGTTCGAGCGCCAAGCCGACTCGACCGTGACGATCGACATGATGAAGCGCGGATCGAGGTGCGTGCGCCACGCGTCGGCCATCACCGAGCGGGCGTACGCGCGCGCTTTCTGCAGCGAGAGCTTGGGGTTGATCGTGCGCACCAGCGCCGCGTAGGCCGACTCGGTCGGCGCGGCGGCGGCGGTGGCGGAGGCGTCCTGCGCCGCGGCGGGCACGGCGAGAACCCCGGAGAGGCTAAAAACGAACAGCGCCGCGGCAAGACGCGGCGAGGGAAGCCGGAACATCGCCGCCCACGTTCGCACGCGGGTCCGGGGGGACCCTCCTCTTTTTGTCGGACCGAACGCCGATCTCGCCGAAATCTCACCCGGGGTTTACGCGGGGTGAACGCTGGCGCTCATTTTGGTACGTTTCGACACACAACTCGGCCACCCGCCTGGCACGGTGAGGCGCTATCTTGGTCGTATGAACGCGGGAATGGTGATGCGTGCGCCTCGTTGACGGCCGGGTCGTTCATGCTGCGTCCGACCTGAACGACTACCTCGCGTGCCCGCACCGTGTCGCGCTGAACCGCCGCGCGGTGCTGCGCGGGGCGCCGCCGCTCGACGAGGATCCGGCGCTCGCGATCGTCGCGCGCCGCGGCCGCGAGCACGAGCTGCGCGTGCTGCACGAGCTCGAGGCGAGCGGCGTCGCGGTCGTGCGCATTCCGGAAGGCGACGACTCGGCGAGCGACCTGCTGCGCGCGGTCGAGATGACGCACGCGGCGATGCGCAGCGGCGCGGAAGCGATCTACCAAGCGGCGTTTCTCGACGGCGCGTGGGCCGGGCGCGCCGACTTCCTGTTCCGCACCGCCGAGCCGAGCGCGCTCGGCGCGTGGTCGTACGACGTCGCGGACTCGAAGCTCGCGATCCGCGAGAAGCCGCAGTTCTTGGTGCAGCTTTGCAGCTACGCGCTGCTCGTCGCCGCGGTGCAAGGCGTGCTGCCGCGCAGCGTGCGCGCGCTCTTCGGTGACGGAACGCAGACCGCGTACGACCCGCGGCGCTACGCCGCATACGTGCGCGCCGCGCAGCGACGCTACGCGGCGGCCGCCGCCGCGCTCGATCCGGACGCCGTCCCCGAGCGGGTGCGCGCGTGCGAGGGCTGCATCTGGACCGCGCACTGCGAGGGCGTGCGACGGCGGGTCGATCATCTCTCGCTGGTCGCGGGAATGCGGCGCGATCAGACGAAGCGGCTCGTCGCCGCGGGGATCGCGACGCTCGAGCGGCTGGCGACCGCGAGCGAAGCGGCGCGCCCGCCGCGGATGGCGGAGAAAACGTTCGCGACGCTGCGCCGCCAGGCGAAGCTGCAATTGCACCAGCGCGTCTCGGGCGACCACCGCTACGAGCTGCTGCCGCCGCGCGAGCGGCACGGGTTCGGCGCGCTCCCGCCGCCGGCGGCCGGCGACGTGTACTTCGACATGGAAGGCGATCCGCTCTACGAAGCGGGCAAAGGGCTCGAGTACCTCTTCGGCGCGTTCGTCCCCGACGCTGCGCGCCAGCCGTACCGCGAGTTCTGGGGCGAGACGCGATTGCAGGAGCGCGCCGCGTTCGAACGCTTCGTCGACTGGCTGGGCGCGCACCGCGCGCAACACCCGCACGCGCACGTCTACCACTACGCGGCCTACGAGAAGACGGCGCTGCGCCGGCTCGCGATGCGCCACGGCACCCGCGAGGAAGAGATCGACGAGCTGCTGCGCGGCGAGGTGCTGGTCGATCTGTACGCGGTGGTGAAAGGCGCGCTCGCGCAGTCGCAGGACGGCTACTCGATCAAGAAGCTGGAAGCGTTCTATGGCTTCTTCCGCGACGCCGACGTGCGCCGCGGCGACCAGTCGATCGTCGCGTTCGAAGAATATCTCCTCGACCGCGATCTCTCGCGCCGGCTCGACATCGTGCGCTACAACGAAGAGGACTGCGTCTCGACGCGCCGTCTGCACGAGTGGCTGCTGCGGTTGCGCGAGGAGGCGCGCACGCTCTACGCGCTGGAGGTCGCGTTCCGCCCCGAGCGCGATCCGAAGCTTCCGAGCGAGGAGAGGCTGCGCGAGCTCAAAGAGCTGACGGAGATCCAGCGCGCGCTGCTCGCCGGCGCGGCGCCCGGTTCGCCGCGCGAGCTGCTCGCGCACCTCGCCGGCTACCACCGCCGCGAGGAGAAGCCGGTGTGGTGGGCGCTGTTCGACCGCTACGAGCGCGCGCCCGACGCGACGTTCGTCGACGACGACGCGGAAGCGCTCGGCGGCCTCGCGCTCGCCGAGGAGTTCGCGCCGCTCGAGCCGGCGCGGCGCGGAACGCGCTCGGTCTACACGTACCGCTTTCCGGTGCAGCAGCACAAGGTCGGGACCGGTTCGTTCGTCGATCCCGACCGGCGCGACGCGCCCGCGCTCGAGGTCGTCGCGCTCGACGAAGACGAGCGTCTGGTGCAGGTCAAGAAGTGGCCCGCCGATCCGCACCCGCGCGCGCTCGTCCCCGGCGGCCCGATCTACACCGGAGTGCAGCAAGCCGCGCTGCGCCGGCTCGCCGAAGCCGCGCTCGCCGGCACCGAGCGCGCGACGTATTCGGCGGCGTCGGACATCCTCTACCGCGTGCGCCCGCGCATCACCGGGCTGCACGAGGGCGACCGGGTGCAGCCCGCGATGCGCCCCGGCGCGGAAGCGATCGATCCCGCCGACGTCGCGGATCTGGCGCTGCGATTGAATCGCAGCGCGCTTGCGGTGCAAGGTCCGCCGGGAACCGGAAAGACGTACGCCGGCGCGCACGTGATCGCCGCGCTGCTGGCGGCGGGGAAGCGGATCGGCGTCACCTCGAACAGCCACAAAGCGATCAACAACCTGCTGCACGAGGTCGAGAGCGCCGTCGCCGCGCGCGGGGCGTCGTTCCGCGGGATCAAGAAGTGCGACAAGACGAACCCCGACTCACCGTTCGAGTCGAAGCGCGCGCACGCGTTCGTCGAGAACGCCGAGAAGAACGCGCCGTTCGCGGAGTACGCGCTCGTCGCCGGAACGTCGTGGCTGTTCGCGCGCGACGATCTCGCGCCCGTCGATTATCTGGTCATCGACGAAGCGGGTCAGGTCGCGCTCGCCGACGCGCTCGCGATGGCGACGAACGCCGAGAACGTCATCCTGCTCGGCGACCCGCTGCAGCTCGCGCACGTCTCGGTGGGGACGCATCCCGACGGGGCCGGCGTCTCGGTCTTGGAGCACCTGCTGGCCGACGAAGGCGCGCCGGGCGGCGTGCACGGAACGCTCCCCGACGACCGCGGCGTTTTCCTCGACCGCACCTTCCGGATGCACCCCGCGCTGTGCGAGTTCGTCTCGGGGATGGTGTACGAGGGCCGGCTCTGCTCGGCCGCGTCGTGCGCGAGCCAGCGGATCGAGGCACCGTGGTTCACCGGGGCCGGGCTGCGCTACGTCCCGGTCGAGCACGCGTCGAACGCGCAGTTTTCGGAGGAAGAAGCCGACGCGGTCGAGGCGATCCTGGCCGGGCTGGTCGGCGGCACGTTCACCGACCGCCACGGCGTCGCGCGGCCGCTCGGGCCGGCCGACGTGCTCGTCGTCTCGCCGTACAACGCCCAGGTGCGGCTGCTGAAACGCCGGCTGCGGGCCCGCTTCGGCGAGACCGTCCGGGTCGGGACGGTCGACAAGTTCCAGGGCCAGGAGGCGCCCGCGGTGGTCTACTCGCTGGCGACCTCGAGCGCCGAGGACGCCCCGCGCGGTGCCGACTTCCTGTTCGAGGCGAACCGCTTCAACGTCGCGCTCTCGCGCGGCCGGGCGCTGGCGGCGCTGGTTTGCTCGCCGCGGCTGCTCGAAACGCGCGCGGCGACGGTCGAGCAGCTCGGCGCCGTCGCCGCCTTCTGCGCCTTCGCGGAGGCTGCCGCGGCGTTCTAACTATCTTTTTAGTTGACATCCCGTGCGGGCGATGCTACGCTCGGCGCACCGATCACCTAACAAAATAGTTGAGGAGAACCCGCCGTGATCCGCTCGCTTCTCGCCCTCGCCGTCATCAGCGCCGGCATCGTCGTCCTCGGCGCCGACCTCGTCCAGACCGCCTTCAGCGCGGTCCAGACCGCTCAGACGATCGTCCTGCCGCAAGCCTGAGCTCCGATTTCGCCGGCCGCGCGGGCAGGACCGAAAGGATGCCCGCCCGGCCGCTGCGTAGCGAAGTGCAGCGTGGCGAAGAAACGGGTGACGCTGTTCTGGCTGCACGACGAGGAGCGCGACGCGGTGTTGCCGCTCCTCTCCTCCATCGTGGGCAAACCGACGCAGAGTTTTGCCGTCGGCGACATCGACGAGAACGACATCGCGAAGGCCGAAGCCGCCGGCGCGATCGTGCAGGAACAGCAGCCGCCGCCGGTTCGGCGCGTCGCCCCGTCGCCGCGGCAGAGCATCAGCGCCTTCGGCTTCGCGATGGCTGCCGCGCCGGTTCCGGCGCCGGACGAAGGCGTTCCGGCAGAGCTCGACTACTATGCGCTCGATTTGAGCGTGCCGTTGATCGAGGACGTGCGCAACGCGCTCCAAACCGCGGGCGCGACGATCATGGAAGCGCTGCCGGAAGGCGGCTACAAGATTCGCGCGCACGCCGGCGCGATCGCCGCGATCCGCAGCGTGCCGGGCGTCGAAGCGGTCACGTGGATCGCGCCGTCGTCCGCGGCACCGAAAGTCGCGGTGCTCGCCGCGGCTCCGGCCGGCGCCGAGCAGCAGCCGGTCAAGATGGTGGCGTGGGACGCGCGGCTGCACGACCCGACCGACGTGAGCACCATCGTCACCTGGCTCGGCCAGCAGCACCTCACGATCGCCGGCTCGGGTGTTCGCAAAGTGCGTTTCTACGCGCCGCCCAATGCGCCGGTGCTCGACGATCTCGCGCGGCGAACCGAGGTCGAGACGATCGAGCAGTACGTTCCGCCGAAGCTCTTCGCGGACGTCGCGCGGCAGCTGCTCGGCGCCGACGCGGCGACGGCGGTCGGCCCGGCGCCGGGTGTCGCGCTCGACGGCAGCGGCCAGATCGTCGCGATCGCCGACACCGGGATCGATCAAACGCATCCGGATTTCACCGGCCGGATCAAGCTCGCGATCGCGCGCGGCCGCGCGAACGACGCATCCGACCCGGAAGGCCACGGCACGCACGTCGCCGGCTGCGCGCTCGGCGACGGCACCGCCTCGGGCGGCAAGGTGAAAGGGATGGCGCCGAAAGCGACGCTCGTCTTTCAATCGCTGCTCGACGACGCGGGCGGGCTCGGCGGGCTGCCGGTCGATCTCAACCAGCTCTTCCAGGAATCGTACGACGCCGGCGCGCGCATTCAGAACGCGAGCTGGGGAAACTCCGGCAGCTCGGTCTACGCGATCAACAGCGAAGAGGTCGACGAGTTCGTCTACAACCATCCCGACATGCTGATCGTCGTCGCGGCGGGCAACGACGGCAGCGCCGCCGCGCCGCAGCGCAGCGCCGCGGGATTCGTCGACTGGTACTCGATCGCGTCGCCCGCGTCGTGCAAGAACGCGATCACGGTCGGCGCGAGCCGCAGCTCGCGCACCGACGGCGCGCTGAGCGCGAGCACCTGGGCGCAGTCGTTCCCCAGCGCGTTTCCGAACGATCCGATCGCGAGCCAGAACATCTCCGGCGATCCGAACGCGCTGGCAGGCTTCTCCAGCCGCGGGCCGTGCGACGACCGCAGGATCAAGCCCGACGTGGTCGCGCCCGGCACGGACATCGCCGCCGCGCGCTCGTCGCTCGCGCCGGTCAGCAATTTCTGGGGACCGTACACGCCCGATCCGGCGCACTACGCATACGACGGCGGGACCAGCATGGCGTCGCCGCTCGTCGCCGGCGCGGCGGCGCTCGTGCGCCAGTACTACACCGACGTCGCAAAACACCAGCCCTCGGCCGCGCTGCTGAAAGCGACGCTGGTGAACAGCACGGCGTGGCTCACCGGCGCCGACGCGACCGCCGCGCCCGGCGGGACGCCGAGCTATCATCAAGGGCACGGCCGCGTCGACGTGTCGCGCGCGGTGCCGAACGCGAGCCGGCCGAACTTCATGCTGTTCTTCGACGACAACTATGCGGCGGGCGCGGGCCTTGCGAAAACCGGCGACGCCGCGCGCTTTCAGGTCACCGTTCCGGCCGGCATCGACGAGCTGCGCATCTGTCTCGCGTACACCGATCTGCCGGCGCGCGGTCTCCAGAACAGCCTCGGCCTCATCGTCCAGCTCGGCGGCGACGTGAAGAAGTACACCGGCAACCAGAACCTGCCCGACGCGCCGCCCCCGCCCGACCGCGACAACAACCTGCAGTCGGTGCGCATCCCAACTCCCGGCGCCGGCGTCTACTACATCCAAGTGATGGCCAACAACTTGCTCAAAGGCCCGCAAGCCTTCGCGCTTGTCGTCACCGGTGACAGCTTGACGAATTTCGCGCCGTACTGAGAAAGCCGCTCCGTCCCCAACTCTGAGGCGAGGTCGAGGCAACTTGCTTTCGCTTGGCCCCTATGGTATAACTGTTATACCAAATGCGGGTGAGGTTCGACCCCCAGAAGAGCAAGCGGCTGCGCGCTGAACCCAAAAGGGGTGTCGGTTTCGAAGAAGCGAGAGCTATCTTCGATCGACCGTACTATCTTGACCAACGGCGCGACATTCCCGAGCAATACCGTGCAATCGGCTGGGTCGGTGCGCGGCTCTATTCGCTCATCTTCGAGCCTCGTGAAGACGAGGAAGGGGAATACTACCACCTCGTTACGCTTTGGAAAGCAACGAAACAGGAACGACAGCTCTATGAAGACTACTCGTAAAAGCGCAGCGCCGACTTCTGCTGACGAAATTGCGCGCCTTGCGGATCAAGGCGAAGACGTATCGCAATTTTTCACGAACCGCGGCCGAATGGTCACGCCAATCCAAAGAGTTAACGTCGATTTCACCGGCCAGATGCTCGATGAACTCGATTCCGCCGCCGCAGATCTGAACGTCAGTCGTCAGGCGATAATTAAGACATTGCTGCGGCAGGCGCTCGATCAGCGCCACCTTGCGATGGCGGCAATCAATTCGAAACAATACGACCGCAAAAAGGCAAGAGCGCCCGTAGCGTCAAGGCGCGGCAGTTAGCATGAGCGGCCGCTTTTCGGTGCTTCGGCCTTTGAAATCAACTCTTTCCACGCCGGAAAACCGAGGCGATAATTCAAAGGGCGTATAATGTTTCATCGCATAACCGCAACAGAGGATTTAGGCGCCATTTCTGCGGGCTCGCAGCCGAAGCGATTTGTCAAGGGGGACGATTGTAGGAAGTACGTCGCTAAATGGCCTTACGACGCCGCCGGGGCGAGCCACGGTGGCATCTGTAGCAAAGAGTTGTTTAACGAGCTTTGTGCGAGCATACTAGCTGAACGGGTAGGCGTCCCCGTACCAGAATTCGCGCTGCTCACTGTACCCGAGGGTCTTGTAGCAAGCATCGCTGGGCTATGCTTTGGATCACTATACATGGACAATTACGAAGCGCTTCCTGATGGATCTCACATTGCGTCAGCAATCGAAGAATACGACGGGGCGACAGTGTATTTGCTTTTCGCGTTCGACGAACTATTGCGAAACCCCGATCGCAAACCGGGCGACATATTGACTATGGCACGAGGAGGACGGCCGAGACGGTTTCTCGCGATCGACCATGGGAACGCCTTTACCGGAAGCCACTGGGACAGCGCCCATCTTTTAAGGAGCAGTCAGGGAAATGCTACCGATGATTCTCGGTGGGTGTTCCGGGGTCTCAATGACAAGTCACTCGCCGCAGTAGCTGCGGACCGCATAGTACACGCAGCTGCTGACGTGCGGGAAGCTGTGAATGAGGCCGCTGCCGCATCGGGCCTCGCCGATGTTGATCGCGCTTCCGCACATGCGTTTTTGGAAATTCGTAGGGACGCCATGGTAAGCCTGACCCTGGCCGCTGTGGCGAAAGCGGCTGAGACGATTTGAATTGGCGGCACACCTGCGCCGCTTCGAAAGCGCCGTGAGTTCGGCTCGCAACGCGGTCATCCCGAACGAGGTCGGACTTGATTTCCTCCGTTTAAGCCGACCGGCGGCGTTTCAGGTCGCGTGAGAAGCATTTCGCCCCGGCACAAACTGCAGCGAGCAAAAAAGCCCGCCGGATCGATCGGCGGGCTTTGGAACTCGTGGTGGAGGTGAGCGGACTCGAACCGCTGACCCCTTACATGCGAAGCAAGTGCTCTACCAGCTGAGCTACACCCCCACGGGCCGACTCGGGATTCTAGCAGGGGTCGGCGCTCCCTGTCAAAGGGACGCGTCGGCGTTCTATTGGCGCCAAATAGAAATGTCCGGGTGTTCGCCCAAGTAGAAATGTCCGGTCGGCTGGGTCGAGGGGCTCATGGAGCTCTTCCCGATGAGCCGACCGGAACTACACCGCCTGGAAGTGTTGACCCGGATCCCCGCCCCAGTCCTGACCGACCGGACATTTCTACTTGGGGCAAACCGGACACGTTCACGCGGGTGCTACAGGGACGCGTCGGCGTTCCGGCGAGAGAGAGGGCGATGCCTTCTCCTCGCTCGGCGGTTGCGGCCCTCGGGCTGCTTCTCTTAGCCGGGTGCTCTCAGCACGGGCCGCAGGCTCGGGCGGACGGACCGCTGCGCATCGTCGCGACCACCACGACGCTGGCCTCGATCGCGCGCGGAGCCGCCGGGCAGAAGGCCGACGTTCGCTCGCTCGTGCCCGTCGGCGTCTCGCCGGAAGACTTTCAGCCGGCGCCCGACGCGATCGAAGCGCTGCGCAACGCCGACGTCCTCGTCGAGAACGGTGCGGGCCTGGAGGGCTGGCTCGAGGCGACGATCCGCAATGCCGGCAATCCCCGTTTGCGCATCGTCGTCTGCACCGCCGGGCTGCCCGTCGTCGGCGGCAACCCGCATCTCTGGATGGACCCCGTCTTTGCGCGTGCCTATGCCGGAAAGATCCGCGACGCGCTGATTGCCGCCGACGGTGCGCACGCCGTCGCGTACCGCGCCGCCGCGGCGGCGTACGACACGGCGCTCGTCGCGCTGGAGTCGCGCACGCGAGCGAAGATCAACACGATTCCGCCGGCGCGCCGCACGATGATCGTCTTTCACAACGCGTTCGACTACTACGCGAAGCGCTTCGGATTGAAGGTCGTCGGCGCGATCGAGCCGATCGCGGGCGCCGAGCCGAACCCCGCGCACGTCGCGGACCTCGTGCGGCTGGCGCGCGCCGAACGCGTCCCGGCGGTCTTCGCCGAGCACGAGTACAGCGACAAGCTCGCGCGCGCGCTGGCCCAAAGTGCCGGCGGCTTGAAGGTCGCGTTTCTCTACGACGACTCGCTCGGCACCGATCCGGCCACCTCGACCTACGTCGGCATGATCGACACCGACACCGACACGATCGTCGCGGCGCTCCGATGACCACGATCGGCTGCACACTGCGATGACGACGACCGCCGCGCCCGCGCAGAATCAAACCTATGCCGTCGAGGTGCACGACCTGCACGTGCGGTACGACCGCGTCGAAGCGCTGCAAGGCGTCGACTTCGCCTTGCCGCGCGGGACCGCACTCGGAATCGTCGGCCCGAACGGCTCCGGAAAGTCGACGCTGCTGAAAACCGTCGCCGGGTTGGTGCAGCCCTCGCAAGGGACGGTGCGAGTGCAAGGTCGCCCGCCGCGTGAGCTGCCGGCGGGGACGATCGGGTACGTGCCGCAGATCGAGGACGTCGACTGGCAGTTTCCGGTGACGGTGCGCGACGTCGTGGGGATGGGGCGCTATCCGCGGCTGGCGCCGTTCCGCCCGTTCTCCGCGCACGACCGGTGCGCCGTCGCGCGCGCGCTCGACGCGCTCGATCTGGGCAGCCTTGCAGACCGCCACATCAGCGAGCTCTCGGGCGGACAGCAGCAGCGCACGTTCGTCGCGCGCGCGATCGCGCAGGAGCCGCTGCTGCTGCTGCTCGACGAGCCGACGACCGGCGTCGATGCGGCGACAGAAAATGCGCTGCTCCGGCTCGTGCGCGGGCTCGTCGCCGACGGGTTGCCGGTCCTGATGACGACCCACGACCTCGACCGCGCGAACGAGTGGTTTGACCGCCTGATCGTCGTCGACCGCAAGATCCTCGCCGACGGCGTGCCGGACGACGTCCTGCAATCCGGCGCGTACGCCGCGATCCGCGAGCACACGCACGTCCACGGCCACCACCGCGCCGACCAGCACACACATTAGCATGGACTCGGTACTGGCGCCGTTTCAGTACGACTTCATGCAGCGCGCGTTCGTGGTCGCGTTGTTCGTCGGCGCGCTGTGCTCGGCGATGGGGACGTACGTCGTGCTGCGCAAGCTTTCGTTCATCGGCGACGGGCTCGCGCACGCCTCGTTCGCCGGGATCGCCATCGCGTACCTGCGCGGCGCGAACTTCTACGCCGGCGCGGCGGCGGCGACGATCGTCACCGCGCTGCTGATCGGCTTCGTCCACCGGCGCGGGCGCGTCTCGCTCGACACCGCGATCGGCGTGCTCTTCACCGGCGCCTTCGCGCTGGGCGTGTTCCTTATGTCGCGCTCGCCGCGCGCGACCGTCGACTTGCAGAGCTTCTTGTTCGGCAGCATCCTCGGCGTCTCACCGTTCGACGTCGCGATGGTGGTCGGGCTCGGGCTGTTCGTCGCGCTCGTCGTCGGGGCGCTGTGGCGGCCGCTGCTGTATACCTCGTTCGACCCGATCGTCGCCGAAGCGGCCGGAATTCGGGCCGGCTTCGTCGACTACGCGCTGCTGGTAATCCTCGCGCTGACGATCATCGTCGCATTGCAGGCGGTCGGGATCGTGCTAGTCGCGGCGCTGCTCGTCACGCCCGCGGCCGCCGCCGCGCAGCTCACGAAGCGCTTTATCCCCATGATGCTGCTCTCGTGCCTGTTCGGCGTCTTCTCGACCGTCGGCGGGCTCTACGCGTCGTACGAGCTGCACGCGTCGTCGGGTGCGACGATCGTGCTGCTCGCGACGCTTCTCTTCTTTGTGACGCTCGCGATTAGCGCAGCGCGTCGACCGCGGCGCGCTCTTTGATCGAGCCGATCCCCGTCACCGCGTCGTAGCCTTCCGTCACCGCGCAGCCGTCCGGCTGCTGCTCGACGCAGCCCTTCACCAGCGGCGGCGCCGGCGGAACGAGCCCGCGGAAGTTCTTCGGCAGCGGGTTGCGGCGCGGGCGCAGCGTGTTGTCTTTCCAACCGCGGTCGTTCTCGCGCGAGACGTCGCGAAACGCCTGCGGAGAATTTTTCGCCAGCACGTAGAGGTCGGCGGTCGTCAGCAGACGCTTCGGCGTCGGCACGAGGCTGTTGATCGCCGCCAGCTGGCCGGCGACCAGCGAGGCCGATTCGCTCGTCCCGCCGACGCCGCCGATCCCGTAGCCGTGCCAGAAGACGCGCAGGTGTCCCGCCGCGTCCGCCGCGACGTCGGGAACGATCCGGTTCTTCACGTACGCGGGCGAGAAGAGAAAGTCGCCCGGCGCGTTCTGCCAGCTCGGGCGCGGCTCGACCGAGATGCCGCCGCCGCCGGCGTGCTCGAGATCGTTCCACGGGCCTTCGTCGGCGACGCCGTCGCGGTCGCCCAGCTGCGTCCCGCCGGCGCAGATGACGTACGGCGAGACACAGGGCCACGCGACGCGGGCGCGCTCGACGCCGGGCTCTTTGTAGCCGTACGCGCCGTCGTCGCCGGCCGGGACGACGAGCGGGATCCCGCGCACCAGCGCTTCGAGGATGGGGAGCGGCGTCTGGCCCCAGCGCGAGGCGATTGGGCCGTCGGCGGGGCCGGCGACGACCGGCAGCACCAGCACCGTCGGGTCGAGGTCGAGCGCGCGCGCGAGCGCCGCGGTCGAGTCGTTCCCGCGGCCGCACACGTCGTCGTAGTCGGCGATCACCTCGGCGAGCGGCGCGGTGGTGATCGCAGCGCTGACGTCGAGCCCGGCTTCCTGACCGCGGTCGTCGCGGCCGCACTCCGAGGAGCTGTTCTTGAAGACGAAGCTGCGTTCGCTCACCCGGCTCATCGACGCGCCGGGCGGCGCGCCTTCGGCGGCGAGGAACTTGCGCAGGTCGTTGACGTCGAAGCGGTCCGAGGCGTCCTCGACCAGCACGATGCGCTGGTTGCCGCCGCCGTTCTCGATCGCGTCGGTCATCGAGCGGAATCGCGCCGGCTCGTACCAGTCGCCGCGGAAGTACGTGAACGAGGGGCGCGTGTCGGCCAGCCGCGGCGCGTCGGCGACGACCGCACCGCGCACGTCGCGGACGCCGCCCAGCGCGAGGCTCAGCGGCCCGCTCGGCGCGAGGACGGTTCGCGTCCCGTCCGTCCACTTCTGCCAGCGCACGTTGAAAAGTTTCTCGGCCTCGGAGATGCGCATCAGCGCGCCCACGACGAGCCCGTCGCCCGCGACCAGAACGTCGGTCCCGCCGGCGGCCCGCAGCAGCGCCCCGGCGGCGCGCGCGTCGGCGGCGCGGCCGAAGCGGTCGACGAACGCCTCGCGGGTGACGACGCGGTCGTGGCTCGGGTTCGCCGGGTCGCTCATCTGCGCGGCGAGGCCGTCGAGGTCGCCCCGCGGCTGCAGCTCGACCGCGAGGTGGAGCGTGATCCGCCCGTCGGCGGGGCCGGCTTGCTTGAGCCCGGCGAGCGCGCCGAGCGGGACCGGGACCCGCGAGCCGGCCGCGCCGGCCAGCTCAGAAGAGGCCGAGAGGGAGACCGCGAGCGCCACGCAACCGATCAGCGAGCGGGAGAGTTTCCTAGTCAACCGCGTCCTTTCCGAGGGAATACGTACGATGCAACGCACGGCGTTCATCCGCAGTCTCATCGCCACCGCCGGCGTCGCCGAGCTGGCGAACATCGCGCCCGCCTCGGCGCTCGACGAACCGTCCGTCGGGCGTGAGGTCTTCGCCCAGCTTCGCGACGACGGCGAGCTCCTCTTCGACTCGCCGTACTACGAGCACTTGAACGAGGTCGGTTCGGTGATCGCGCAGGCCGTCGTTTCGCGTTATCCGTATCCGATCCGGTACTACATCGTGCGCGGCGACTCCGCCAACGCGTTTTCCGTCCCGGGCGGCAACATCTACGTCAACGAGCCGCTGCTGCGGCTGGCGAAGAACCGCGACGAGCTCGCCGGCGTGCTGGCGCACGAGACCGGCCACATGGTGCTGCACCACGTCGCGCAGCGCATGGCCTCGCTGCAAAAGAAGAGCACCGCGGCGTCGGTCGTCTCCGTGCTCTCGCAAATCGTGCTCGGGCCGCTCGCCGGCGCGGCGGTCGACTACGGTTCGCAGGCCGCCGTCGCGAGCAGCGACGCCAAAGCGTCGATGCACATCGAAGCGCAGGCCGACGAAGAAGGCGCGCGGATCATGGCCGCGACCGGGCAGTTCAACCCGTGGGGGATGGTCTGGTTCTTCCAGATCATGACCGAGACGTACGGCGCCGGCCAAGCGTCGTGGCTGCGCGACCACCCGCTGGACGACGCGCGAATCGCGGACCTCGAGCGCGAGTTCCGCGCCAATCCCGACGTGTTCGGGAAGTACAAGAACACGCAGCAGAAAGACGTCGCGTACTGGTAGAACCGCGCGGGGCGAGCGGCGTCACGTAAGCGGCGGGACGACGACCGCCGCGCCGTCGACGGCGTCGCTCCGCACCGCCGCGAGCGCGTCGGCGATCCGCTCAAGCGAAAACGCGGTGGCGTGCGGGCGCAGGCCGATCCGCGCGGCGAGCGCGAGAAAGTCGTGCGCGTCTTGGCGGGTCATGTTCGCGACGGAGCGCAGCTGCCGTTCGCCCCACAAGAGCGTGTCGTAGTCGAACTGGGGGATGCGGTCGAGGTGGATGGCGTTGATCGCGACGACGCCGCCTTTGCGCAGCGCGCGCAGCGCCGCGACGACGACGTCGCCGGAGGGCGCGAACGTTATGGCGCGGTCGAGCGCGACCGGCGGCGTCTCGGTGGCATCGCCTACCCACGCCGCGCCGAGCGAGCGCGCGAACGCGCGGTGCGACTCGCCGCGCGTCGCGACGAACGCTTCGCAGCCCCAGGATTGCAGCACGGGCAGCATGAGGTGCGCCGAGGCGCCGAAGCCGTACAGCCCGACGCGCTCGCCGCGCTCGACCCCTGCGACGCGCAGCGCGCGAAAGCCGATGATCCCCGCGCACAGCAGCGGCGCAACGTGGACGTCGTCGAGCGACTCGTGCAGCGGGTAGGTGAAGTCCGCGCGCGCGACGGCGTACTCGGCGTAGCCGCCGTCGCTGTCGTAGCCGGTGAAGCGCAGGGCGTCACACAAGTTCTCGGTGTGGCGGCGGCAGAACGGACACGTGCCGTCGGTCGAGGCGATCCACGAGACGCCCACGCGCGAACCGAGCGGGCGCTCCGGCGTCGCGCCGGCGACCACCTCGCCGACGATCTGGTGTCCCGGGACGACGGGATGCCGGTGCGCGGGAAGCTCGCCGTCGACAATGTGCAGGTCGGTGCGGCAGACGCCGCACGCGCGCACGCGCAACAGCACCTCGCCGTCGCGCGGGACCGGGAGCGGGCGCTCCACGACGCGCAGCCCGCCGGCGGTGCGGTCGAGCACCGCGGCGCGCATCGACGCCGGCAGCGCAGGCATCAGTCCGGACCGCGCAGCACGCGGTAGTTAGCGCCTTCGCGCGCGAGAAAGCGCGCGTCCGCGAGCGCGTCGAGCACCTCGATCGTCGCCGCGCGCTCGTTCTTGTTCGGCATCCCGGCCCAGCGCAGCGCGACCTCGTTCGGATCGAGCGACTCGCCTTCGTGCAGCAGATCGCGCACGAACTGCTCGCGCAGCTTCACGCGCTCCATGCGCCGGCGCACCGGTTCGATCGCCGTTTCGAACGCGTCGGGTTCGGACGCCGGCGAAACCGGCGCGGCGTCGTGTGCCGGCGCTTGCGGTGCTTCAGCCGGAGCTCCGTCGTCGGGCGCGCTTTCGATCGCGCGCGGTGTGGCGGCGTCGTTCGCGCCGACGAGTGCCGGGTTGCGTTCGAGCACGAAGTCGGTGACGCGCGGAAACAGCTCCGCGAGCGCGACGAACGCCGTCTGCCACGGGACGGCGTTGAGCACGCGCGGGCGTGTCGGAATGGCGAGCAGGATCTTGCGCGCGACCTCTTCGGGGGTGACGAGGAGGCGCGCGGGCGCGCCCGGCATTCCGGCGCGCGTCATGAAGGCGGTGTCGACCACGCCCGGATCGACGTAGGTGACCGCGATCCCGAGCGGCTTGAGCTCGCGGCGCAGCAGCGACGCCGCCGAGCGCGTCGCCGCTTTCGAGGGCGGATAGGCGCCGAGCCCGCCGACCGGGACGCGCGCGACGCCGCTGCCCACGAGAAAGACGTGCCCGCGCGACTCGCGCAGCAGCGGCAGCGCCTCGCGGACGAGCGCGATCGGGCCGATCGCGTGCGTGCCGAACTGCGCGCGCAGCGCCTCGTCGCTCTGCGCCGAGAGCGGTCCGACGGCGACCTGTCCGGCGTTGTTGACCAGCACGTCGATCCGGCCGAACGTGCGCCGCGCCAACTCGACGATCGCGCGCGCGTTCGCCGGGTCGGCGATATCGTGCGCTGCGGTGACGATGCGCCCGCCTTCGCGGCCCGCGCGCTCGGCGAGCGCGGCGAGCGCGGCCGCGTTGCGCCCGATCGCGACGACGTCGTACCCGGCGCGCGCGGCGCGCAGCGCGAGCGCGCGCCCGATTCCGCTCGACGCGCCGGTGACGACGACGACGCTCATACCGTCTTCTGCGCCGCGCGTACCACGTCGAGGGCGTTCTTCGAGCCGGCCGTAAGAAATGCCGCGTCGCCGCCGACGCCGACGAACCGGTAGCCGCGCGCGATCATTTGCGTTGCCTGCACCGCGTCGCGCGCTAGGATGCCGGCGAACTTTCCGGACGACTTCGCGGCGTTCGCAACCGCGTCGATCAGCGCCATGTACGCGTCGTCCTTCTGCCACACGTCGGGCCACGGCTTGCCGCCGGAGAACGCCAAGTCGTTCGGTCCCACGAACACGCCGTCGATGCCGTCGACGGCGAGGATCTCGGCGACGTTGGAAACCGACTCCTCGGTCTCGACTTGCACCAGCAGCAAGATCTCCTCGTTCGCGCGGCGGCTGTACGTGCCGGGATCGGTATCCCAGGTCAGATTCGCACGGACGCCGCCGCGGCTGCGTTCTCCGAGTGGAGGAAAGCGCGCGTCGCGCACGGCGCGGCGGGCATCCTCCGCGGTGTTGATCACCGGCACCATGACGCCCCACGCGCCTAGATCGAGCACGCGCTGGATCTGCGCGCTTTCGTTCCACGCCGCGCGCACGACGGGGACGCAATTCTGCGCCCGCACCGCCGTCACCATCGCGGCCGCGTCGGCGAGCGGGATCGGTCCATGCTCCATGTCGATGAGGATCCAGTCCCAACCGTGGCTCGCGAGCAGCCCTGCGGCGAGCGGCTCGGCGAGGTTCATCCAAGTCCCGACCACGGTCTCGCCGGCCTGCAGCCGGCGCTTCACGGTATTTTCGCGCACGAGCCCGCTTACCGCGCGCCGCGGCGCCGTTCCTCGACCGCGGCCGAGAATGCGTCGTAGAGCGTCTGCGTGCTGC
Source organism: Candidatus Eremiobacterota bacterium (assembly GCA_019235885.1). Lineage (GTDB taxonomy): Bacteria > Vulcanimicrobiota > Vulcanimicrobiia > Vulcanimicrobiales > Vulcanimicrobiaceae > Vulcanimicrobium. Next base: position 80,850 of record JAFAKB010000071.1, read on the forward strand.
GCGGCAGGGTGCGATAGTAGTAGACTTCCGCGATCAGCGGCATGTCGTGCGGCTCTAGCACGGTCCGCCGCTGGCGCGCGAACGCGGCGAGCGCTGCCGCGACGGGCTTCTCGCTGCCGTCGCTGCGGATGATCCCGAAGGAGAGCTCGTGCGGCGCGCGGTCGAACGGCGGCTCGCCGCGCAGCTCGTCCGCGTAGTCGGCCCAGCACCACCAGTACGCGCCGAGCCGGCCGTCGGCGTGCAGCCGCTCGAGCACGTTCGTGCAGTATTCCGCCATCTCGTCCTCGCTCAAGCACGCGTACGGCGCGACGACGGGATCGTCGGGCGAGATCGTCGGGTTCGGCGGCTCGTCGGGCATCGCGACGCGCTCGAACGGGGAGAGCTTTCCCGGCGGGCACGTCGGGTTCCCGAACTCGCTGAAGAGCACGGGCTTGTGCGCGAACGACGCCGCGAGCAGCGCGAGGAACGGGACGACCTCCGGGTCGAGGCGGCTGCGCGAGAACGCGCTGTAGACCGGATACCCGTGCATCGTCGCGAACGCGAACGGCTGGCACAGCGACGAGAGCCGCAGGTTGCGATTGCGGGTGAGATCTTCGCCGTGCGTCCCGGCGGTAACCGGAATGCCTGATGTTTCGTGCAGCGCCGCGGTGAGCCGGCGGCTCCATTCGGCAGCGTCGTGTTCGGTCGCCGGCTCGCGCAGGTTGCTGAACTCGTTCCCGAGGTCCCATGCGAAGACAGCCGGATGCGCGTGCAAGCGTTCTCCCACGGCGCGCGCGAAGACGAGCTGTGCGTCGAGCAGCGGCCCGTTCTTGTAGAAGTCGCCGATGCCGTACGGCGATTCGGCGCCGCCGGAAAGCGTGCGAAAGCGACCGTGCGGCGTTGCCGGATCGAGCGCCCACGGCGGCAGCCAGTTGACCCCGCTCATGTGCCCGCAGAACAGCGCCGGCATCGTCTGCAGCCCGGCCTCGGCGGCGAGGTCGGCGACCGCTTCGAGCCGCGCCAGCATCGCGCCGTCGACCACATCGGCGCTCGGCTGAAAGTCGTCCCAGCGCAGAAAGAACCGCACGGCGTCCAGCCCTAATCCGGCGATGCGTCCGAAGTCCTCGCGAATCTCGCCCGCATCGAACCGCCGCCACATCGCCATCGCGCTGCGCCGCGGCCAGTAGTTTACGCCAACCGAGAACCGCATCCGGGCGTCCTTACCCGGCCGCAGTGCGAGTCACTTCAACTGCTTGAACAAGTCTCGCCAGCCGGAGCCCCAAACCATGCTGTAGCCAACGCTTTCGTTCCATACCGGATCATCGGGGCCGGCCGGGCCGAGGTCTCCAACCGCTTCCTCCGGATGAAGGAAGAGGTAGATGAGACGGCCGACGCGTTGCAGGAGCTTCATGGCTGTCCTTTCAGTGTAGCATCGTTCCGACGCTTGCGGCAAGAGCGGCGGTGAGGAGAACCAGCAATGCAAATGTGAATATCGACATTTTTGCGGCGCGAATCCAACCGTTTCGCCGCGAAAATATGACGAATTGTTGTGCTTGATCAGAAACGTGCTCGGCGAACGTCCGAGATAGCCTCGCGCAGGAACGTCTTTGGGTCGGGCGCTTCGAAGACGAACACCGACAGCAGCAGGGCAGCCGATACGATTCCCGCAATTGCTGCGGTCCCGGCAAGTAAATAGTTGCGGTACACCGTTGTCTTCTCTACGACGAGCACGATCAACGCAACGTCGCTGGCGAGGATCCCGAGAAGCAGCGCGTCGAGATAGCGGTTGGCGTCAACCGTTCTCGCCAGAACACGTTCGAGCACTTCAAAGATAAATACGTCGTCGGCGGCGCTCTCCTGGGCGCGCGTCTGAGGTGTTCTTGCGGCCGCAGATGGTCGTACCTCACGCCTCATCGCCAATGCAAGAACGCAGAGTATCGCGGAGCTTGCCAGTACGACCACGAGCGCGACGGGCATGCGATAATTGTGCCGGACCCCCGTGTCCGCTGCGTGACGAATATGCAACCGCAGAATGGCCGAGCGAGCAAGCTAGACGAGGGCGGCTTGGACGGTGGCCCGAACCGCGGGTGCGATGAGCGCTGCACCCAGGGTCGGGATCCTGATGGGATCGAGGTCGGATTTGGAGACGATGCGCGCGGCCGCGACGGCGCTGCAAGAGCTGGGGATTCCGTTCGAGCTGAAGGTCGTCTCGGCGCACCGCACACCCGATCTCATGTTTCGCTACGCGAGCGAGGCCAAGGGGCGCGGGATCGAGGTGATTATCGCGGGAGCGGGTGGGGCGGCGCACCTGCCCGGGATGGTGGCGACGAAGACGAACCTGCCGGTGATCGGCGTCCCGGTCGAGTCGAAGGCGCTCAAGGGGCTCGACTCGCTGCTCTCGATCGCGCAGATGCCGGCCGGCGTCCCGGTCGCGACGATGGCGATCGGCGGCGCGGCGAACGCGGCGCTCTTCGCGGCGCGCATCCTCGCGCTGCACGACGCCGACGTCGCGCGCAAGCTGGAAGAGCGCGCCGCCCGGATCGCGGCCGAGGTCGAGGCGATTCAGCTGTGATTCGCACGATCGGGATCCTCGGCGGCGGACAGCTCGGACGGATGCTGACGCTCGAGGCGAAGCGGATGGGGTTCCACGTCGTCACGCTCGAGCCGCTTCCGAACTCGCCGACCGGACAGGTCGCCGACGAGCAGATCGTTGCCGCGTACGACGACCTGCGCGCGATCGGCGAGCTCGGCGCGCGCAGCGACGTCGTCACGTACGAGTTCGAGAACATCCCGCTGGACTCGGTGCTGGCGCTGGAAGCCGACCGGCGCATCGTCCATCCCGGCTCCACCGCGCTGCGCATCACCCAGGAGCGCATCCTCGAGAAGACGTTTCTGCGTGAGGCCGGTATCCCGGTCGCCGACTTCACACCGGTCCGCTCGCGCGCGGAGCTCGACGCGGCGGAGAACGCGATCGGCTATCCGGGCGTGCTGAAGACGACGCTCGGCGGATACGACGGCAAAGGCCAGTGGGTCGTGCGCTCACGTGAGGACGCCGAACGCGCGTGGACCGAGGCAAAGGGTCGCGCGCTGATCTGGGAGCGGCTGATTCCGTTCGACCGAGAGCTCTCGATCATCGCCGCGCGCAACGCGCAGGGGCAGATCGTCGCGTTTCCGGTCTCCGAGAACCAGCACGACCACGGCGTGCTCGCGACGACGATCGTACCGGGCCGCGTCGAGCCGGCCGTCGCCGAGCGCGCGCGGCGCTACGCGACGACGGTCGCCGAGCGGCTCGAGATCATCGGCACGTTCTGCGTCGAGTTTTTTCAGCGCGGCGACGAGCTGCTCGCCAACGAGATCGCGCCGCGCGTGCACAACAGCGGGCACTACTCGCTCGACGCCACGCAAATCAGCCAGTACGAGCTGCACGTTCGCGCCGTCTGCGGTTTGCCGCTGGTCGAGCCGCGCCAGTTCGCGCCGGCGGTGATGGAGAACATCCTCGGCGCCGGCGCCGGCGACACGCTCGGCGGGGTCGACGACTTACTCCGTGAGCGTGATCTCAAACTGCACTTGTACGGCAAAGCGCACGCGTCCCTGCGGCGGAAGATGGGTCACTTCACGGTGCTCGCGCCGAGCATCGACGAGGCGTTGCGGAAGGCCGAGCACGGTCGCGCCAGGTTGCATTGGGTCGAAGACCGCGCGGCGGCCGCGCGATGAGCGAAGCCGGCGCGCCGCAGCGCGAAGACAGCGCGAACGGTTTCCGGCTCGACGTGCTGATCGCGGTCTGCGCGCTCTTGATCAGCAGCTTGGCAGCCGCAGCGTCATGGTGGCAGTCGCGGATCGTGGCGACCCAGCTTTCGTCGCAGGTGTGGCCGTATGTTTCGATCTCGCAGACCATTGGTCCGAAAGCGCTGGAGGTCGACGTCAGCAACGACGGAGTCGGGCCGGCCATCATGCGATCGGTCGTGTTGACCGTCGACGGGAAGCCGCACGCGACGTTCGTCGAGGCGATGCATAGCCTGCTACCGGCCGGACCGCCGGCGCACGGCTCCTTCAGCTCGATCGGCATCGGCTCGGTGATCAAAGTCGGTGGATCGGTCACCCTGCTGCGGGTCGAGAACCTGCCGTTCATTCGAGCGCTGATCCCGCAATCGAACCGGATCGATCTCCGGCTGTGCTACTGTTCGATCCTCGGCGACTGCTGGTCGCGCGGCATGCGCGGCGACACCGAACCGGTTCGGACGCGGGCTTGCCCGGTCGACGGATCGTGGCACTATCTCGGGTACGGCAGGTCGTTATAGTCGCCGCCGCGCGGCGCGCTACGGAAGCTCGATGCGTTCGAGCGCGGAGAGCGGCTTCGTCGGGAGCTCGGTGAAGGCCATCGGGCGGTCCCACCAGTCGTGCGAGCGCCAGCGGCGCTGCTCGTCGGTCGGCGGGGGCGGGACTTTGAGGTGAAGCGCTTCGCCGTACGCGCGGGCATAGCGCTCCACCATCCGTTCGACGGTGAACGTCGTCTCGACGTGGGCCCGGCACGCGGCGCGCGATAGCGACGCGAGCCGCATCACCTTGCCGGCCGCGTCGGCGACGTCATCGCACAAGAACCCGGTCACGCCGTCGACCACGATCTCGGGGATCGAACCCATCCGCGCGCCGAGCACCGGCGTGCCGCACGCCATCGCTTCGATCAGCGTAAGCCCGAAGCGCTCGGGGCGCGTCGTCATGTGGACGAGCGCGAGCGCGCCGCCGACGAGCTCGTCGCGCGCCTTGCCGGCGACGTGGCCGAGAAACTGCACGGCGTCGCCGTCGACGTGCGGTTTTACCAGCTCGTCGAAGTATGCGCGGTCGTGCGGGATCCCGGCCATCTTCAGCCGCACGCCCGCGCGGCGCGCGACCTCGATCGCCAGATGCGCGCCCTTCTCGGGGTGGAACCGCGCGAAGAACAGCAGATAGTCGCCCGGATCGGCGCGGAACGTCCACCGACTCGGATCGATGCCGTTGTAGGTGGTGGCGAGGTACGACAAGCCGGGATCGCGGTCGGCGTCGCTGATCGAGCAGTAGAACGAGCGCGCCGCGCCGGCGTAATATGCGCCGAGGATCGGCGGTGAGGAGAAGCCGTGCACGGTCGTGAGCATCGGCGGTGTCTTGGTCGACAGCGCGTACAGCAGCGGCTTCCAGTCGAGGCTGTTGTGGATCAGGTCGAACTCGTGCGCGCGCGCGAAGCACGAGGCGACGTGCAGCTCGGTGAGCAGCTCGCCGTTCAGCGCCGGGTCCTCGTTCAATCCGACCGGCACGACCGCCGCGAGCTTTCCCGGGCTCGTCGAGTTCGCCGTCGCGAACAGCGTTACGTCGGCGCCGCGCGCGACCAAGCCCTGTGCGATGTTGTACGCGACTTGCTCCCACGGTCCGTAGCCTCGCGGCGGCGTCGGCCAGGAGATCGCGCCGAGCAGCGCGACCTTGAGCCCGCGCAGATCGAAATTCGCCGCTTCAACGCTCGTCGTCACGCGCGCTCGTGCGCGACGGCGCCGCCTTTGATCACGACGCGCGGCTCGCGCAGCGCGCGCACGTCGCTCCCGGCGTCGCGGTCGAGCAGGAGCAGGTCCGCGGGACGCCCTTCGGCGAGCACGCCGGCGTCGACGCCGATCAACTCCGCGGCGGTGGAGGTCGCAGCGGTCAGCGCCTGCTGCGGCTTCATCCCGAGCACGGTCGACATCAGCTCGACCTCGTAGGCATAGTCCTGATGGCGGTTGTACGGCGTGCCCGCATCGGAGCCGCCCGCGATCGTGACGCCGTTCTGCCAGGCCTTGCGGATGTTCTCACCCGCGCGCTGGTAGATCTCGCTCGCCTTGCGCACGACGTAGTCCGGCTGCGCGCCGCCGGAGATGTTCTCGTAGATGCACCACACCGCAGCGAGCGTCGGCACGAGGTACGCGCCGCGCTCTTTGAACAGCGCGATCGCCTCGTCGTCGAGCAGGTGTCCGTGCTCGATCGAGTTGACGCCGGCGCGCAGCGCGTTCTTGATCCCGTTCGTCCCGATCGCGTGCGCGGCGACGCGCAGCCCGTGCGTGTGCGCCTCCACGATCGCCGCGCGCATCTCCTCTTCGGTGAGCTGATCGTTCCCCGGCACCGCACCTTTGGTGAGCACGCCGCCGGTCGCGATCAGCTTGATGCAGCCGGCGCCGGCTTTGAGCTGCTCGCGCACGCCTTTGCGCGCGTCCCACGGTCCGTCGGTTTCGCGGCCGATGAACGAGCCGTGGCCGCCCGTCATGCAGAGCGCGCGACCCGCCGGCACGATCGTCGGACCGGCATGGTCGCCGCGCGCGATCGCGTCGCGCAGCGCGATCGCGTTCGACTCGGCGCCGCCGAGATCGCGCACCGTCGTCACCCCGGCTTCGAGCGCCAGCCGCGCGTTGCGCGCCGCGTCGAGCGTGCGCTCCGTCCGCGTGCGCAGGATGAAGAACGTCTGCGTGTCCGGCTCGCCGTTCGCTTCGAGATGGGCGTGGCAGTTGATCAGCCCCGGTACCACCGAGGCGGCCTCATAGCTGCGATCGGCCTCGCCGCTCGCGTCGCCGGACGTGATGCGCGCAATCCGTCCGTCTTCGATCAGAAGGGTGACGTTCTCACGCGGCGGCGCGGTTGTGCCGTCGTACAACTTCCCGGTCCGGATCGCAATGCGCATCGCCCGGTTCTACGCAGCAGAGCTTCAGAGCGCCTCCTACAGAGACTGATGAAGTCACGCGCACGACCGGAACGGTCGTCCAGCTCGCAGCTCGCCCGCCTAGCGTTCGCGCTACGACGCGATCTTGCGACTAAGCTCCTCGGATAGGCGCTTCACGCGCGCTGCCGAGATTGCGTTTGGATCGAAGTACCTTGAATGTGATACCTTAAGATCGTCGATGGAACTTGCGTTCAGCAAGACCACCTCAACGGCGCCTTGATTACGGTATGCGCGTTCAAGTTCGAGCCGCTTCTCGAACGCCGCCGTCGAATTTTCAACGAAATCCATCCGCTCTACGACTGTAGCGGAGGGGCGGTCGTAAACGACGACGACATCGATCATTGAATCTCCAAGGTTTCTATGCTCGCCGAAAGGCGATCTAGGTAGTCCGTTGTGGTCTTCACCACCCGCTCCCCTTTTCGTACGGCGGCCGCAAGGTCTTCGATCGCATGAATGACGTCGGCAAGCTCCAGAAGAGCCAGTCGCACCGTTTGAGGGCCACCGCCGTATTTCAACTCAAATCCGTATCGGTCGGCGAGACGCTCGGAGAGTTGAGCCCAGGCATGCTGGATCTCCGTCCGCACCTGAACTTCGAAAGGCAGCGGAGCTGAGACGATTACGTGGACGGCCCGGTAACCGAATGACGGCTGGGTTCGCTTGTCATCCACCGACACCCTGCTGAAACGGGCGCAAATTCGCTCCACCAAGCGTTCCTGCTCCTCTCCGTCGCCAACGACAATTCGCGCGCCTGCGATATCCTGGATTGCCGACAAACGCGCCGGCCGCCGTCGCCGAAGTTTCGCGACGATGGAGGGGATCGACTTATGAGGGCGCGATTCCACCGGGTAGGCGGAGAGTTCGCGCAAAGCGGCCGAAACCGAGGCGGTCACCTCGATGAAGCGCTCACGATAGCGATTCAGTAGCACGATGTCTTCGTCGGCCGGGTACTCACTGTTTCTCAGCCGCGACCCGAGCCGGTCCAACTCGGACTTGGAAGGATTCACGCGTTGGCAGCGGCGAGGCGGGCGGTGCGGGCCTCGGCGGCTTCGAGGGCGGTGTAGGCGCGGGAGGCGTGGGGGCGGCCCAGCTTCGTTGCGATGAAACGCGAGGCGGCGCGCAGCTTCGAGAGATCGATGCCGGTTTCGATGCCCATGCCGTGCAGCATGTAGACGAGGTCTTCGGTCGCGCAGTTGCCGGTCGCGCCGGGAGCGAACGGGCAGCCGCCGAGGCCGCCGGCCGAGGTGTCGTAGATGCGCACCCCGCAGGCCAGCGCGGCCAGCGTGTTGGCGAGCGCGGTGCCGCGCGTGTCGTGGAAGTGCAGGCCCAGCCGGTCGAGCGGCACGACGTCGCGCAGCGCGCCGACGACGTCGAAGACCTGGTTCGGCGTGCCGACGCCGATCGTGTCGGCGACGCTCAGCTCGTCGACGCCGAGCGCGAGCAGCTTTTCGCACACGCGTACGACGCCGGCGACCGGAACCTCGCCCTGGAACGGGCAGCCGAACGCGGTCGAGATCGCCGCGCGCACCCACATCCCCCCAGCCTTCGCGCGCTTCACGACGCCGGCGAAGCGGCTCACCGACTCGTCGATCGTCATGTTGATGTTCGCTTTCGCGAACGCTTCCGACGCCGCGGTGAACACCGCGATCGCGCGCACGCCGGCCTCGACCGCGCGCTCGAGGCCGCGCTCGTTCGGAACCAGCACCAGATACGTGCGGCCTTCGTCCTTGCGGATGCGGCGGAAGACCTCACCGGCGTCGGCCATCTGCGGGACGTGCTTGGGGCTCACGAACGAGGTCGCCTCGAGGATCGGGACGCCGGCCTCGGAAAGCAGGTCGCAGAAGCGGATCTTGTCCTCGGTCGAGATCGGCGTCGCCTCGTTCTGCAGCCCGTCCCGCGGGCCGACCTCGCAGATCGTCACGCGCCGTGGCATCGCGCCGAGCGTCGTCGTCATGGCAGCTGCTCCCCTCGCAGAAAACGGGCCGTCAGGTCGACGACCTGCGGCCACACGGCGTCGTCGTGCTTGAAGCGGCGAAAGATCGTCGCGAAGATGTTCTGCACCGCGCCGAGATTCAGATGGTTCGCTTCGTCGCCGTCGATGGTCGCGACCGGCATCGCGCCGTCGAGGTTCGCCGACTCGATCATCACCACGCCGTCGCTCTGAAAGTGGTACTTCGGCATCCGCCCGGCGACGTGGAGAAAGCGATGGCCGTCGGGCATCACCCACGGTTTCTTGTCGAGCTTCCAGCGCTGCTTCTTCGGGTTGTCGGGATCGGGGACCCAGTGCCCCGCCGTGTCGTTGAGCCAGATCATGAACGGCGCCATGACGTCCATGTCGCGCAGCACGTGGATCGGCATCCGCGCCAGCCGCAGCGTCCCAGCCGCGTAGTTCGTGATCAGCCCGCCGTTCGGGGCGCCGACCTGCACCGAGGCGGCGATCTCCTCGGCGCGCTCCGGATACGCGCGCAGGAAGCCGCGGTTGACCAAACCGCCCGCGCTGTAGCCCAGCGTCACGACGGGAAAGGCGTTCGGCTCGCGCGCGTGCAGCCGGTCGAGGAAGGCGCGGAAGCGGTCGATCCGCTCGCGCAGCGGCTCGTCGTCCATCGGGAAGATCGTGCAGTCAAAACCGAACGCCGCCAGCCCGTCGAATCCGTTGCGCCCGTCGATGAACGTGCGCATCATCTTCGCCTGCTCGTTCCAGCCGGGGATCAGAATTACTCGCATGCGGTCAGGCGGGGCCGATCGTCACCAGGGTGGCGCCGCTGGTCACCAGCTCGCCGGGCTTGACGCGCACCTCGTTGACGACGCCGGCGAGCGGCGCTTCGATGCGGTGCTCCATCTTCATCGCTTCCAGCACCACCAGCAGCGCGCGCTGCTCGACCACCGCTCCGGGCTGCACCTCCACGCTCACGATCTTTCCCGGCATCGGCGCGGTCACGTCGCCCGACGCGGCGGCGTGCGCGGAGTGCTCGGCGTCGGCGCTCGGCGGCTCCGGCAGCGTCCAGCGCACCACCCGGCCCTCAACGGTAACCGTCCCGCCGCGCGCGTCGTACGTCGCGCCGCGCGCGTCCGCGACGAGCTCGCCGCTCACGTCGCCCGAAAGCGACCAGCGCGAGCCGTCGCAGCTCGCGTGCGCGCGCACCGTGGTGCCGTCGACCGCGAACGCGAGCGGAACGCCGACGCCGCCCAGCCGCCAGGCACCCTCGCGCGCCAGCAGCGCCGCGGCGACGCGCCGCTTCGTTGCGTCGTCGACCCGCGCCGCGCCGAGCGTGAAGTGCGGCATCCGCTCGTCGAGGAACGCCGTCGTCGTCTCGCCGGCACGGTACGCTTCGTCGTCCGCGATCGCGCGGAGCAGCGGCAGGTTCGTCGCGACGCCGGCGACGGTCGTCTCGCGCAGCGTTTCGCTCATGCGCGCGACCGCCGCCCCGCGGTCCGCGGCCCACACGATGATCTTCGCGAGCAACGAGTCGTAATAGACCGGCACCTCGCTGCCCGCGCGAAACCCCGCGTCGACGCGCACTCCGGGCGCGCGCGGCACGTCGAACGCGGTGAGCGTCCCCGACTGCGGGAGAAAGTCGTGCGCCGGATCTTCGGCGTTCAGCCGCACCTCGATCGCCCACCCGCGCGGGCTCAGATCGCCTTGCGCGAAGCGCAGCCGCTCGCCGCTCGCGACGCGCAGCTGCTCGTGCACCAGATCGACGCCGTAGACGAGCTCGGTCACCGGGTGCTCGACCTGCAAGCGCGCGTTCATCTCCAGGAAGTAGAACGAGCCGTCGTGCTCCAGCATGAACTCCGCCGTCCCGGCGTTCGTGTACCCGACGCTGCGCGCCGCGCTCACCGCCGCCTCGCCCATCCGCGCGCGCAGCGCCGGATCGAGCGCGACGCTCGGCGCCTCTTCGACGACCTTCTGGTGACGGCGCTGGATCGAGCACTCGCGCTCGCCGAGGTGCACGACGTTCCCGTGCGCGTCGGAGAGAATTTGGAACTCGACGTGCCGCGGGCGGCGCAGATACCGCTCGAGCAGTACGCTCTCGTCGACGAACGCCGCCTTCGCCTCGCGGCGCGCGCTCGCCAGCGCTTCACCGAAGGTCGTCAAGTCGGTGACGACGCGCATCCCGCGCCCGCCGCCGCCGGCGCTCGCTTTGATCAGCAGCGGCGTGCCGATCGCCGTCGCCTCCGCGCGCAAGCGCGCGTCGCTTTGATCGTCACCGTCGTAGCCGGGGACGACCGGGACGCCGAACGCGCGCACGCGCCGCTTCGCGTCGATCTTCGAGCCCATCGCGGCGATCGCGTCCGGCGTCGGGCCGACGAACGTCAAACCGGCGTCGACCACCAGCTGCGCGAACGGCGCGCGCTCGCTCAAGAAGCCGTAGCCGGGATGGATCGCGTCGGCGCCGAGCGTCTTCGCCGCGGCGACGATCTTCTCGCCGTCGAGATACGACTCGCTCGCCGGCCCGGGACCGATCCGCAGCGAGGCGTCCAGCGCTTCACGAAAGAGCGCGCGCTCGTCGGCGTCCGAGTAGACGCCGACCGGCGAGATGCCCAGCTCGCGCGCGCCGCGCGCGACGCGGATCGCGATCTCGCCGCGATTGGCGATCAGCAGCCTGCGAATCACCGCGCGGTCCAGCCGGCCCGGCGCCGCTCGAGGAACGCGCGCAGTCCTTCCTGCCCTTCCTCGCTCGTGCGCCGGCGCGCGATCGCCTGTGCGGTGATCGCGCGCGACTCCTCGTACGACGCCGCCGCGACGGTGACGATCAGCCGCTTCGCGGCCGCGACCGCCTGCGGTCCCGCGCTTTCGAGCTCGCCGGCGATCGCATCGACGGTGCCCTCGAGCGCGCCGGCGTCGACGACCTCGTGCACGAGCCCGATCGCCGCCGCGCGCCGGGCGTCGAACCGCTCGCCGCTCAGAAAGAGCCGGCGCGCGTGCGAAGCGCCGATCTTCGCCAGCACGAACGGTGAGATCACCGCGGGGATGATCCCGAGCTTCGTCTCGGTGAAGCCGAAGACGGTCTCGCGCTCGGCGACGACCGCGTCGGCGACCGCGCACAAGCCTGCCCCGCCGCCGAGCGCCGCGCCGTGCACCTTCGCGATCACCGGCTTGGGGCAGCGGTCGATCGCACGGTACATGTCGGACATCGCCTCGGCGTCGCGCACGTTCTCCTCTTCCGAGAGCGCGAGCGAACCGCGCATCCAGTTCACGTCGGCGCCGCCGCAAAACGCCTTCCCCTCGCCTTCGAGCACGACGACGCGCAGTGCCGCGTCGGTGCCCAGCGCGACGAACGCGTCGCGCAGCCGCGCGATCAGCTCGGCGTTGAAAGCGTTGCGCACCGCGGGGCGAGCGAGCACGACGCGAGCGCGCGCTCCCTCGCGTTCGACGCGCAGAACGGAGTCCGGCACGGGCTCGGTCGTTCCACGGTGCGCTCGAGGCTTCCCCGGCACGGTCTGGTCGCGCGCGAGGTGGCGGCCGAGAATCCTGGGAACTGACCGGGATCATGCGCCGTTTTTCCGTCGATATGGGTCATTTTCACCGTCTCGCTTGCTTCGCGTTGGCCGCTGCGCTGCTGTTCGGGCCGCTCTCGCCGGCCGCCGCGCAGGCCCCCGCCGCTCACTCCGTCGACGTCACGCGCGCGACGCTCTCAAACGGAATGCAGGTCGTCGTCCTGCGCGACACGCTCGCGCCGGTCGTGTCGACCTGGATGAACTACTTGACCGGCTCCGACGAAGAGCCGATCACCGGGGTCGCCCACGCGCAGGAGCACATGCTCTTCCGCGGCAGCAAGACGCTCACGGCCTCGCAGTTCGCCGACACGACCGCGATCACCGGCGGCACCTTCAACGCCGACACGCAGAACGAGCTCACGCAGTACTTCTTCGAGATGCCCTCGCAGTATCTCGACATCGCGCTGAACCTCGAGCGCTCGCGCGCCACCGGCGCGCTCGACGCGCAGAAGCTGTGGGACCAAGAGCGCGGCGCGATCACCCAAGAAGTTACGTCGGACAACTCCTCGGCGACGTTCCGGCTTTTTTCGAAAGCGGTCGAACACGTCTTCGCCGGCACGCCGTACGCCGACTTCGGGCTCGGCACCGTCGAGAGCTTCAAGAAGATCCAGGCGCCCGATCTCAAGGCGTTCTACACCAAGTGGTACCACCCGAACAACGCGGTCTACGTGATCGCCGGCAACGTCGACCCGCAGCAGACGATCGCCAAGGTGAAGGCGCTCTTCGGGAACATCCCCGCCGCGAAGTTGCCGGCGCGCCGACCCGTGCACTTGCAGCCGCTCACGCCCCTGACGCTGCACGACAACAGCTCCGACCCGATTACCGTCGTGTTCCTCGCCTTCCGCGTCCCCGGCTACTCGGACAAGGACTACTTCGCCTCGCAGATCCTCAACGACGTGCTGAACAGCCAGCGCGGCGCGCTGTACGACTTGCAAGCGTCGGGGAAAGCGCTCGGCACGTTCGCGCAGTCCGTCACCCATCCGGCGGCCGGGATGACCCTGGTCGGCTCGGCGGTTCCCGTGACGACGACCGGCGACAAAGCAGTGGCCGACATCAAAGCGGTGATCGACGGCTACAAGAAGACAGGATTGCCCGCCGATTTGGTCGAGGTCGCCAAGCAGCGCGAGGTCGCGCAGGCGCAGTTCGCGCGGAACTCGGTCTCGGGGCTGGCGTCCGCGTGGAGCGACTCGCTCGCCAACGAGCACCGCACGCCCGACGAGGACCTCGCCGGTTTGGAAGCCGTCACGCTCGACGACGTCAACCGCGTGCTGCGCACGTATTACGACGAGAACACCGCGACCGTCGCGATCTCGACGCCGAAGGAAGCCGCGGGCTCCGCGTTCGGCGGCCGCGTCGGCGAGGACAACACCGTCATTCCGACCGAGCACACCGGCTTGCCGGCGTTCGCGAAGCGCGTGCTGGCCGAGCTGCGCGTCCCCGAGGAGACGGTGAAGCCCGTCACCCAGACGCTCCCGAACGGCGTCAAGCTGATCGTCGTTCCCTCGACGATCTCGCCGACGACGGTCGTGCGCGGCGAGATTCTCGGCAACGCCGGCCTCCAAGACCCGCCCGGCAAGGAGGGAATCGACGGGATCGTCGACGGCCTCTTCCAGTACGGCACGCAGACCTACGACCGCATCGCGTATCAGACCGAGCTCGACAAGATCGCGGCGAACGTCAGCGCGGGGCGCAGCTTCAGCCTCGACGTGCTCTCGAAAGACTTCGACCGCGGCGTCGCGCTGCTCGCCGACGACGAGCTGCACCCGGCGTTTCCGCAACAAGCGTTCGAGATCGTCAAGCAGCAGACCGTCGGCGCGCTCACCGGCGAGATGAAGAGCCCGGATTTCAAGGCCGGTCGCGCGTTCGCCGACGCGATCTACCCGGCGGGCGATCCGGCGCGCCGCTACGCGACCCCGCAGACCGCCGGTGCCGTCACGCTCGACGACGTGAAGTCGTACTACGGCTCCACGTACCGCCCCGACCTCACGACGATCGTCGTCGTCGGCGACGTCACGCCGGAGCACGCGCGCGCCGCGATCGAGAAGTCGTTCGGCGCGTGGAAAGCGAACGGCCCGACGCCGAACGTGTTCTCGCCGCCCGTGCCGCCGAACAAGACGGCGCAGGCAGTGATCCCGGCGACGGGACGGATCCAGTCGGAGGTGCGGCTCGGCGAGACGATTCCGATCTCGTACAACGATCCCGACTATCCCGTGCTGCACCTCGCCAACACGGTGCTGAGCGGCGGATTCTACGCTTCGCTCCTCTTCCACGACCTGCGCGAGCTGCACGGCTACGCGTACAGCGTCAACTCGAGCTTCAGCGGCGGCCGGAACCGCACGACGTTCAGCGTCACCTACGGCGCCGACCCGAAGAACGTCGCGCGCGCCGCCCGGCTGGTCGTCGACGATCTGACCTCGCTGCAGAAGAAGCCGCTCGCGGCCGACCGGCTCACGCGCGCCAAGGCGCTGGTCGTCGGCGAGCTGCCGGTGGCGAAGGAGTCGTACGACGGTCTGGCCGGCCAGCTGCTCTCGTACGCCTCGACCGGCCGCCCGCTCGACGAGGACAACCGCGAAGCGCAGGCCGCGCTGGCCGCGACGCCCGAGCGCGTTCGCGCGGCGATGGCGAAGTGGCTGCGGCCGAAGGATCTGGTTCGGGTCATCGTCGGCCCGGCGGGGAAGTAAGGGGGCTTACGCCCGCCGGCGGCGGCGGCGTGGTAGCATCGCGGCATGGACGGACTGGGGACGGCCCTGGAACAACTAGCCTCGATGCGACCGCCACCGCCGCCGCCGAGCGGGGCCGACGACGCCAACAAGGTCTGGTACTTGCGCCAGAACCGGCTCTTCGGCGAGGCCGCGGAAGCCGGGATCGTCTCGACCGAGCACCTCTTCACGATGTGCGAGATGCCGCGCGGAACGCGCGTGTTCGACCAAGGCGACACGACGCGAATCGTCTACATGGTCAAGCGCGGCGCGGTGCGGATCGCGCGCGAGACGCGTGACGGCAAGGACGTCACCGTCGCGCTGCTCGGCGCGGGCGACTTCTTCGGCGAGGAGACGCTCTTCGACGACCAACCGCGCACGACGGTCGCGATCGTCGTCGAGGACGCGCTGCTGTGCACCGTGCGCGCGGACGACCTGTTCGCGGTGCTCGCGCGCGACCCGCAGCTCGCGATGAACGTCGCCAAGGTGCTGAGCGGAAAGCTCGGCGACGCGCGCGAGACGATGGAAGATCTCGCCTACGCGCGGGTCGGCGACCGCATCGTCCACCTCTACCGCAAGCTCGCCGCCGAGCACGGCGTGCGCGTCCCGGGTGGAACGCGCGTCGACCTGCGGCTCACCCACGCCGACGTCGCCTCGTTGGTCGGCAGCACGCGCGAGACGGTCAGCGCCGAGCTCGCCAAGCTGGTCGACGCCGGGCGGCTGCGCGCCGACGGCCGCGCGATCGTCGTTCCGCCGGAGGACCCGTCATGATCGCAGCGCTGTTCCTCGCCGCCGCCACGTCGCTCGCGCCGGTGCTCGCCGCGGCGCCGTGGGCGAACGCGGCCGGGCCGCCGCACCTCGCCGGGCGGGTCACCGTCGTCGACGTCTTCACCTTCAGCTGCATCAACTGCAAGCACGTCACGCCCGAGCTGCGCAAGCTGCGAGACTCGATCGGCTCGAACGACCTCGCGATCGTCGGCGTCCACGCGCCCGAGCTGCCGGAGGAGCGCGTGCACAAGAACGTCGTGCAGGCGCTCAAGGACCAGGACATCACGTGGCCGGTCGTCTACGACGACAACTTCTCGGTCTGGAACGCGTACGGCGTCAGCGCGTGGCCGACGCAGCTCGTCTTCGACCGCCGCGGCAAGCTGCGCGCGACCTACGTCGGCGAAGGCTACGACGCGCAGCTCGAGCGCACCGTGCGCGCGCTGATCGCCGAGAAGACGTGAGCCCTGCACGCGTCTACCGGCACGGCGTGATTGCGCGCACCGCGCACTGGACCTGGGCGCTCGCGATCCTGGTGCTGGTGATGAGCGGGCTGCAGATCTTCAACGCGGCGCCGTACCTTGACGCCTCCGACAAGAGCAATCCCGCCCGGCGGCTGCTTGCGTTCGACGCGCAAGACACGCCGCGCGGTCCGGCCGGCTACACGATCCTCTTCGGACACCGCTTCACGACGACGCACGTTTTTGGCTACACCGACGACGGGATGGGCGCCGAAACGCAGCGCGCGTTTCCCGGCTGGTTCACGCTGCCCGGACCGCAAGACCTCGCCGACGGCCGCCGCTGGCACCTGTTCTTCGCCTGGGCGCTGTTCGTCGGGTGGGCCGCGTACTTGATCTCCGCCGCATTGAGCGGGAAGCTGCGCGAGCTCGTTATGCGGCCCGAGGACTTTCGCAAGGTCTGGCCGATGCAGCTGTACTATCTGCGGCTGCGCAAGGAGCCGCCGCCGCACGGCACCTACAACCCGCTGCAGAAGCTGACCTACAACGTCGTCGTGTTCGTATTCTTTCCGCTGCTGATCCTGACCGGGCTGACGCTTTCGCCGGCGGTCGATGCGGCGCTGCCATGGCTGACGGCGCTCTTCGGCGGGCGGCAGTTCGCGCGGCTGTGGCACTTCACGCTGATGGTGCTGCTGCTCGGCTACTTCACGACGCATCTCGTGCTGGTGCTGACGACCGGGTTCTGGAACAACATGCGCTCGATGATCACCGGTTGGTTCGTCCTGGGCGCGCACGACGGGGTCGGACCGTGAAGCGCCGGTTGTTCATCGCCTCGTCGCTCTCGGCGCTCGGCCTGGCCGGCTGCGGTCAGGTGAAAGAGTCGCTGACCGAGGGCCCGTTTCACAACGTCCTGTACTCGGCGGAGAATCTGAACCAAGCGGTGCTCGGCACGCACGGGCTGGCGCGCGAGTACTCCGAGCGCGACGTCGACGCGCAGTTCCGCGTGAACGGTTTCGACACGCCGAGCGACGCCACGTACGCGCGCCTGGCCCGCGGCGGTTTCCGCGATTACCGGCTCGCGGTCGACGGGCTGGTGGAACGGCCGCAGAAGCTCTCGCTCGCGGAGCTGCGCGCGGCCGGCGCGCGCAGCCAGATCACCCGCCACGACTGCGTCGAAGGCTGGAGCGCGATCGGGAAATGGAACGGCCCGCAGCTCGCGACCGTGCTGGCGATGGCGCAACCGAAACAGACCGCGCGCTACTGTGTCTTCCACTGCTTCGACGTCGACCAGTCGGGGCAGCCGTACTACGAGTCGCTCGACCTGCACCAGGCGGCACACCCGCAGACCGTGCTCGCGCTCGACCTCAACGACAAGCCGCTCGACCTCGACCACGGCGCACCGGTGCGCCTGAAGATTCCCACGCAGCTCGGCTACAAGAGCGCGAAGTGGGTCTCGCGGATCGAAGTCGTCGCCGACCTGAAGCCGTTCTTCGGCGGTTCCGGCGGCTATTGGGAGGATCAGGGATACGAATGGTATGCCGGCATCTAACGCGCTAGCAGTTGGTGTATGCTACCCCGATCTGCCCGACTGCCGCGCCGTTCGCGTCCGCCGCGTAGACGAGCCACTGCGCGAGACTTCCGCGACACATCGTCGACGGAATCGTGAACGAGAGACGTCCGCCGGCATTTTGAACCTGGGCTACTATGGGCTGAACTTGCCCTGCGGCGCTTTGAAAGCGCAGTGCCGGCGGAACACGTTGACCAGGCGGGACGATGAACGCGTTCGGTTGGCCGGGTACCAGCATGCAGTTCGGGATCATCGGCGAACAGCCCGGCGGCGTCGGTGTCGGCACCGGTGCCTTGTTCCCCGGTGGCTTCGGCGTTAGCTTCGGTTTGGGCGTCGGTGTCGGGGTAGGCGTCGGTGTCGCCGTCGGTGTCGGCGGCGGCGGTCTGCCGCCGGCGAGACAGACGATGGTGAACGTGCCCACATCGCCAAGTCCGGTCCCCGTGCTGTCGAGCACCGAGACATGCCATTTCGGCCCGTATTTGCAGAGCTCGGCCGACGCGGTTGCGCTAAGCGATCCGCCGCCTCCGGTGATCGGCGCGCGAATCTCCGGCGCGCTCTTCGGCGCGAAGATTTTGAAGATCAGCAGCGCGGGTGTGGTCGCGAGCGTGCTGCTCTTCCAGACCTTGATCTTGGTCCCGGGCGGACCGGCGCAGGGATCGATCTTCACCAGCGTTGACGTGCCGCCGCAGCCGGCCGGCGGTCCGGAGCTCGGCGTCGCGAGCGGCGTCTTCGTCTGCTCCGCGGTACACTTAATCTTATAGTGCCCGACTTCGCCGAGGTAACCCATCGGCTTGAGCGCCTCGTCGGTGGCGGTGACGTTCCAGTTGAATTCCGCTGTCGGCGGCATCGTTACCCCCGGCGGCAGCGGTGGCCCGAGACGGCAGAGCTCGACGGGTGCGTGAACGACGAAGCCGCCAGGATGCTCTTCGACGCTCGCGATCACCTTCGTCGGCCCCAGCACCGCGAACAGCGGCGTAAAGTTAAGCTTCCACGGCTTGTACGTCAGCATCACCTGCGGCAGTACCGCGATCACGTCCCCGGGGACGCCGATGCAGGGGCGAATGTAGATGTGCGCGCCGGTCGTCGACACGCAGTTTGGTGACGGCCCGGAGGGCGGCGCAGGAGTGATGTGCGGAGCCGGTGTTTTCTTCGTGCAGTCGATGGTGAAGTGTCCCGCCTCACCTTCGAAGCCCATCAGTTTCCCCTTCGTGTCGAGCGCGAGCACGTTCCACGCCGCGCCGTATGCACACAGCTCTTTGGGAGCCGGCACCGTGAAACCGGTCGGGCCCTTCGAGACGACCGCGATCACCTGCAGCGGCGCGCGGACCGGAAACAGCGGGCGAAAGACCAGCTTCGCTGGCCGGGCATCAAGGTCGTGTTGCGGCAAGACGTTGATTAGGATGCCCGCCGGGCCTATGCACGGACGGATCACGATCGGCGCACCGGTCGTCGACACGCAACCTGGCCCGGGCCCAGGGGCGGGCGCGGCAGTGATCTTTGCCGTCGAGACGCTGCCCGCAGCCGTCGACGCCGTAGCCTTCGGCTTCGGCTTCGCGTTGGCACGACCGTCATGAGCCGCGATCACAAACAACAACGCGATCCCGAAAGCAGCGCCGAGACGATACTGTGCGCGCATCGTTCCTCTCCCAGCAGGCGGTGCACACAAAGCCCGGGGATGCGCGCCGCCGTGCTCGTCTACGATAGCACCATACTGCCCATTAGTCGATCAAGAGCACGTTATCGAGATCGGCGATCAGATCGTCGCTCTTCTCAAGCCGCAACAGATCGTCCGGGATCGGCGGAGTTCGTCCCCTCGACCGATGCACGATGTTCGATCGGCTGTCAGGACCGCCGATGCTTGTCGCGCGGCTGCGGCGAAGCGCGGGGCTGATGGAAGCAGTTTCGGCACCGCGGCTCGATCGCGCGTCGTGCGCCGATCTCGACGTGTCCGAACGGCGCGAATGGCTCGTTACGAACGGGCTCGGCGGGTTCGCCTGCGGAACGATCGCCGGAACAATCACGCGGCGCTATCACGGTTTGCTTTTCGCCGCGCGAACGCCGCCCGTGGGCCGCAGGCTGCTGTGCCCGAAGATCGACGCCGAGGTGGCGTACGACGGCGTAACGTACGCGCTCGCGACCGACCGCTGGCGCCGAGGCGCGATCGCGCCGCGAGGCTATATGTTCTTGACGGGCTTTCGGCTCGACGGGACGATCCCGGTGTGGACGTTTACCTGCGGCGACGCGGTGATCGAGCGGCGCGTGTGGATGGAGCACGATCTCAATCGCACCTACGTCCAGCACCGCGCCGTTCGCGCGCGCATGCCGCTGGGGCTGACGCTGCACGCGTTCGCGAACTACCGCGACCTTCACGGCGCGACCCACGCCGGCAACTGGACGATGGACGTGCACGCAACGCCGGACGGAATTCGCGTGGTGCCGTACGAGGGCGCGATGACGATCGAGTTCCGCGCCGACCGTGGCACGTTCGTCCCCGAGCACATCTGGTACCGCGACTTCGAGTATCCCGTCGAGCGGGAGCGCGGGCTCGACGATTCCGAAGACCACCTGCGCGTCGGCACGTTCGACACGCCGCTCGAGGCGGGTGAATCGATGACCATCGCGGTCGGCGACCACGAGTTG
Source organism: Candidatus Eremiobacterota bacterium (assembly GCA_019235885.1). Taxonomy (GTDB): domain Bacteria; phylum Vulcanimicrobiota; class Vulcanimicrobiia; order Vulcanimicrobiales; family Vulcanimicrobiaceae; genus Vulcanimicrobium. The sequence goes on from JAFAKB010000071.1 coordinate 101,166, forward strand.
CCCGCGATCGATTCATCTGGTGCGCTCGAGCGCGTTCGACGCCGCGAGTCCGACCTGCTTGCCGCGTGGCGCGCTGCGCACGATAAAGCCGATGAGGCACCCGATTGGGTCGCGCGGCTCGTGCTCGCAGCCGACCAGTTCGTCGTGGGCCGCCCGCTCGCCGATGATCCGGACGCGCGCTCGGTCATTGCCGGATACCCGTGGTTCGGCGACTGGGGGCGCGACACCGCGATCGCGCTGCCGGGTCTGGCGCTCGCAACGGGGCGCTACGACGTCGCGCGGCGGATCCTGCGCACGTTTGCGCGGTTCGTCGAGGACGGGATGCTGCCGAACTTCTTCCCCGACGAGGGGCAGCCGGCGGCGTACAACTCGGTCGATGCGGCGCTGTGGTACGTCGAAGCGGTCCGCCGCGACGTCGATGCGAGCGGTGATGCCCGAACGCTAAAAGAGCTGTTCCCGGTGCTGCGCGCGATCGTCGAGGCGTACAAGGCGGGAACGCGCTTCGGGATTGCTGTCGATCCCGCCGACGGGCTACTGCGCGCCGGAGTACCCGGCGTGCAGCTAACTTGGATGGACGCGAAGGTGGGCGACTGGGTTGTCACGCCCCGAATCGGCAAGCCGGTCGAAGTCAACGCGCTGTGGATCAACGCGCTGCGCGCGTGTGCCCGGTTCGCGAAAATGCTCGGCGATGATCCCTCACCGTTCGCGACCGCCGCGGCGCGCGCCGAAGCCGGCTTCGAACGGTTTTGGAGCGCCGCGCACGGCTGGTGCTTCGACGTCATCGACGGACCGAACGGCGACGATCCCTCACTGCGTCCGAACCAGCTCTTCGCGGTCGCCCTTCCCATCGACGTCCTCGACGATGCACGCCGCCGCGCGATCGTCGACGTGTGCTCCGCACGTCTTTGGACGCCGGCCGGATTGCGCAGCCTCGCGCCGGGCGAGCCCGGCTATGCCGGACGGTACGAAGGCGACCAGCGGGCGCGCGACGCCGCCTACCATCAGGGCACGGTATGGACGTGGCTTGCCGGGCCGTTCGCGCTCACGCACGCGCGCGTCTACGGCGACGCGGCCGCGAGCGCCGAACTGCTCGCGGCCTGCGCGCGCGACGGGCTGACCGGCGACGCGTTCGGCACGCTCGGCGAGATCGCCGACGGCGATCCGCCGTTCGCTGCGCGCGGCGCGTTCGCGCAGGCATGGAGCGTTGCAATGGTGCTCGACGCGTGGTCGCAGCTCGCACGGTAACACAAACGCGCGGCACGCATCTGTCAGTTTTCGTCGCGGAGGTCGCGCGGCCGGTGCGGAAAGCCGCCGCACCGGAGGTTTACCAGATGAACCGCTTCACCGCACGGAGATGTCTTCACGCCGGCGTCTTCTTCGGCGTGCTGGCCCTGCTCGCGGCCCCGCCGTGCTGGGGCGCCGACGTCCGCCGGATCGCGCTCACGCCGAACGCGCTCTCACCGCGCGGCGGCGCGCGAAGCATCGTCTACCGTGGCGTGCGCGCGATCCGCCTCGAAACGAGCGATCCCGATCGCACCTTGGTATCGCTCGTCGCGGCGCCGCCGTTTCGAATCGGCACGATCGACGTCGACGTCGCGGCGCGGCCGAACTCCACCACTGATCCGACCGCGCGCGGGTTCGCCGGGGTCGTCTTCGGAGTGCGCAAGGACGGCGGCTTCGAGGGCGTCTACATTCGCGCCACCAACGGCCGCTCGAGCGACCAAGAGCGCCGCAACCACTCGACGCAGTACGTCTCGGAGCCGGAGTGGAGCTGGCACCGGCTGCGCACCAAATTTCCGTCGAGGTACGAGTCCTATGCCGACGTCGTCCCCGGCGTCTGGACGCATCTGCGACTCAAGGTCGCACCGAAGTCGGTTCGCCTCTACGTCAACGGCGCGGCGCAGCCGGCGCTGATCGTTCAGCGGATCCTCGGCGGGGCGCCGTCCGCTCGCGGCGAGATCGGCTTCATGTACGGCCCGCTCACCGAGGCGAACTTCGCGCACCTGGTCGTCAGGCCGAACGCATAGCGTCAGCGCTTGCAGCCGGCGCGCTCGAAGGTGAGCCCGACGTCGCCGTAAAGCAGCTTCGAATAGCGCACCGCGGTGAGGGTGCAGCCTTTCAGCGCGAAGCCGATGACTTTGTCTTCCTTGCGCGCCTTCCGCTTGCTGCCGACCAGTGCGATGCGGGTGAAGTGCACTTCCGCCGTCGCGCCGCGCTCGCGCCACGAGCCGGACTCGCGCACGGGAAGAACCCCGGGCCCGTATCGGCGTTCGAGGTCCGGGAAGCGCGTTGTCAGCATGACGCGATGCGCGCGGTCGAGGACCAGCGTGAGCGCCTGCGTGCTGTCGGCACCCGGCCGCGACATGGTGTAGGTTCCGACGTAGCGCGACGTCGCCGCGCCGGCGGGCCCGGACAGGAGCAGCATGGCGATCAAACCTGCCGCGACGCGTGCGTGCGGTCGCATTGCGTGGCTATCCGCCTGCGCCGCTCGAGCGTCCTCCTGGTTCAGTGCGTCGATACGCGCGCACGCGGGGAGTGCTGCGCGCAGGGGGCCTGCGCGGCCTTGAGCTCCGCTGCCATGTTCTGTACGTAGTTGCGCTCGAGGAGGTACTGATCGCGGCGCTGTTCGAGGTGCGCCGGATCCTGCACGGGCAGCATGACGGGCCGGCCGTTGCGCACGGTCAGGATCGTGCCGTAGAGCTGTTTCTTGCCCCCCGCGACCAGGACCGTGTCTTGGATCCCGGCGACGGTCGGCCGGGGAATCGCGTCCCGCTTGGCGAGCCGTTGCAGCGCCGGCAGCAGCGCTGCTTCGAACGGCGTGTCCTCGCTCTCATTGAGGATCCCGAGCGCGGCGCTGGCAGCCGCGAGCCCGACCAGATGAACGGTCGGCCAACCGTGCTCGCGCACGATCTGTTTCAATTCTGCGTCGTTCGCGCGGTTGACGGCGAGCATGCGCTCAAGCTGCGGCGAATTGCCGCCGCCCTTCGCCGTACCGGGCCGGCCCATCGACTGCGCCACAGCGCGCTGCGCGCGGCTCGATGCGTCCGCCATGCGCAGCAACTCGCGGGCCAGCGGTTTGTTCGTGCCACTCCCGTTGAGCCGTTCGAGCCGCGCGGCGTAGCGGTTCCAGCGCGCGGTCGTCTGCGAGTCGACGGCGCTGCCTCCGACGCCGCAGTCCGCGCCGGCGCCGGGCCGAGGGTGCTGCAGAAGCAGCAAGGCGAGCGAGACGACGGTGAACAGCGCGACGCGCACTCCGGACCTCCTCGGCGAGGCGTGCTCGCACGCTGATGATTCCGCGATCCGCGCTCGGTGCCACGGTCAGGCACTCTTTCGGCAGCGCGGATTCGGCGCACTCAGCCTGCGTCGAGCGCCTGCTGCAGATCGGCGATCAGGTCTCCGGCGTCTTCCAGTCCGGCCGCTAAGCGCAGCAGGTCGCCGGGCGTCTTCGACGCGGTGCCTTCGACCGAGGCGCGGTGCTCGACCAAGCTGTCCGGTCCGCCGAAGCTCGTGGCGCGCCGGAACAGCCGCAGGCGCGCGGCAACGCGGAGAGTGTCGTCGGCATCGCCGTTCACGCGGAACGAGAACAACCCGCCGCTCCCCGAGGACTGCTGAGCCGCGAGGGCGTGACCCGGATGGGTCGGAAGCCCGGGGTGCAGCACCTCGCGCACCGCGGGATGCGTGGCGAGAAATTCCGCGAGCGCGAGCGCGCTTTCATTCTGCCAGCGCACCCGCTGCACGAGCGAGGTGATCCCGCGCAGCGTCAGCCACGATGCGAAGGGGGAGGGGATCGCACCGCACAGCTTTTGCTGCGCACGAACGCGCTTCCAAAAGTCGTCGGCGCGAGCGGTGACGAGCGCTCCGCCCATCACGTCGTGGTTGCCCGCAAGGTACTTCGTCGTCGCGTGAACGACCAAGTCGGCGCCGTGCGCGAGCGGCTGCTGCAGCACCGGCGTCGGCAGCGTGTTGTCGCAGGCGACGATCGCGCCGGCGGCGTGCGCGAGCGCGGCGACACCGGTGATGTCGGTGATCCGCAGCAGCGGGTTCGACGGCGTCTCGATAAAGACAAGCCGTGTCTCCGGCGCGAGCGCCGCCTCGACCGCATTCAAGTCAGCGCAGTCGGCGTACGTCACCGACAGCCCCCACGGCACGAAGACCTCGTCGAGCATCACGCGGATGCTGTAATACGAGTCCTCCGCGACGACGACGTGATCCCCCGGCCGCAGCGCCTGAAAGAGCGTCATCGCCGCGGCGCTGCCGCTGGCGAACGCCGCCGCGTCGGCGCCGTCTTCGAGGTCGGTCAGCGCGTGCTCGAGCTGCCGGCGGTTGGGGTTGTCCTCGCGCGAGTAGATGAAGCCGCCGGAGTACTCGCCTTCCGGATCGCGCTCGAACGTCGTCGACAGAAAAATCGGCGGCGCGATCGATCGTTCGTCGCCGTATAGCGCCGAAGCGGCGCGCACTGCGCGCGTCGCGAGCGAAATCCTCTTGCGATGCGGCTTTATCGGCATGCCAGCCCGGTCATGGGCTCACAGCCGGAGCCGTCGACGATCTCGCAAGGTGTCGTCCACATACAAATGTCGGCCCGTAAAGCCAATCATGATTGCGCTCGACGAAAAAAATTTCGGGAAAGGCGAATTATGTAGTCCAGATCGGAAGGAGCTCCGAAGACTCGAGTCTCTGGTACACGCCCGCGGCTCTCAATGTCCCAATCTTCCTCTTCGGTAGTCATCATTACATCGTATCGCCTGCGATTTCTATCGCGCGTCAGCGTGACGCTGACACGCCGCCCGGTCAGTTCATCGTCAATGTCTAAACTCAGCGAGTCATCGTCATCAACTGAAACGCTAAAGTCCGTTGATAGTTGCCGTCCAAGTTCGTCCAAAAATAACTTTGCTTGCGCCGCATCTTCTATCGGCCCGTGCTGAATAGGCCGCGGCAGTTGATGATTAATTCGACCTTCAGCCATCAGTCTTGACTCATCCTCTTCGAATGAATGCATAACCGCTAAGGAATACCTTTTCTCCGAAGGTTTCGGCCGCGACACTTCAGCGCCAAGTACCCATCCGCGTCCGTCCGCTGCAGCATATCGCCGAAGCGCTATAATAGCTCGAAGTTTCCCGAGCACCATGTCCGAGTTAATTGCAAACCGCGGAGGGCCCATCTGGGCAATGAAGGCGTCTAATCCGCGCTTCCCATCTGGCGCGTCAATAATCGTGTACACTCGTGCGTTTTCGGCAAGCCATAGGGCGGTATAGGGAGAGGCTTTGCCTGGTCCTATGGAGTCAATACCAATGACGTTTGCCCGCTGGATCTCTCGCCGGTGAATTTCGTCATCGACGTCAAACTCAATAGTCGAGACCTTGGGATGAGATTCATTATTTGAGAATAGTATGACGTCATCGTGTTTTCTGTGTGACTCAAGGATCGCGTGCAGCACAGTAGTACGGCCACTCGTCGAGGATCCACTGATTAGAACCAGTCCCGGTTCGTTGGTGAGAATCTCGTCAAAACTGCTGGCGAGTCGAAGTTCACTTAGTGTCCGGGGACGTGTCGATACGCTGATATCCCCAACGCCAGCACGGACAACATCAATCGTGACATCCTGCTGCAATCGGGATAGAAGCCTGAGCAAGCGATCTACCGAAAATCGGCTCGCATCACGGTGCTTTAGCGCGGAAATTTCGGACTGCTTAATGCCTAGCCGCTTAACCCAGTCGCTTTGAGTGTAGTTCACATTCTCTATCGCCCGGGAAAGCTCGCGCATCAATTGCGCCTTGGCGCTGCCGTATCGATCGATAAGCCGAAAGTCCGCGTCCGACATGCTTGCATTTTAGCCCAAAGGTGTTATAATTTCAAGAGTAATATCGCAACACAGCGATACTTATTGAGTCCGAGAAGGAATATCCTTGAAGCGGAAGGGCGGTATGAAGGCACGTAGGTTAGCCCTGTTCCTAAGGTCGGCGGGGGCGGCGCGCTCTAATGCGCTTCACCGATTATAAAGGGCGCCGGGTATTCTGCGACAACCGCCGCTGGCGAGAGCACGTTGTCGCTCGGCGCCCTGAGTTTGCCGATCCGTACCTTTCGGCGGCTGTCTTCCAGGCGATTTCGAGCCCCGCCTGTGCTATGCAGAGTGCTCAAGATCCGAAATGCGAGTGTCTCTACGCCCCCGCACCCTTTCCAAAAGAGCGATTTTTGATTAGAATCGTTATCTGTTATAGTCGGCGGGGGCGTGGGGAACTAAAGTCAACAGTTCTCGTCACCGCGATCCCGCCGAACGAAGGACTCTTGTGGGGACACAAACCGCTGTGAATCCGAGCGGCGAAGATAACTCTCGAATTATGGCTCCTTCTGACAACGCTGAAGGTTTTCGACAAGGGCTCGAGCAGTTAAGAGCTAGCCTTTCGCTGCCCTGGCAGTGTTTCTATGATAGACGAGAAGACACGCTCTTCTTACGGCGAAGAAATGGTTCCGCCGTCTCGTACTTTGGCCCCGGCGAACCCGCCATTCTCCTTCGACTTGACGCGGCCACGGTCGAGCTAATCGGGATTGATCTATTGCACTATCAATCGTACCTGCTAAAGAGATATCCTGAATTGCACTGCGTTCGGCCGCGAAAGTCTTTGTTTTCATTCCTATTGCCCATGTGGCAGCGAGGCTCGACCCGGGAGATGGGAGAATCTTTGAGCCGGCTTCTTTCACAGAGCGATTCGCGGCAGTTTGCGTAAAGGCTCTTTTGTCATACACATATTAAGAAACAAAGTGCCGTTTCAGCACTCAAACGACTACATGCGGAATACACCGAACGTCGTCGGCTTCGGTTCTTTGTAGCGTGCCGCTCGCAGGCCGATCGCCAGCACGCGGCGCGTGTCGAGCGGGTCGATGATCCCGTCGTCCCAGATGCGCGCGGTCGAGTAGTAGGGGCTGCCTTCGTGCTCGTACTTGTCGAGGATCGGCTTCTTGAAGGCGTCCTGCTCTTCGGGTGAGAGCGCGGGCTTGTGTTTCTCGGCGTCGGCGTTCATCCGCACGGTCAGCAGCGTCGAGGCGGCTTGCGCGCCGCCCATCACACTGATCCGCGCGTTCGGCCACATCCAGAGCATTCGCGGCGAGTAGGCGCGCCCGCTCATCCCGTAGTTGCCCGCGCCGAAGCTGCCGCCGATCACGACCGTGAACTTCGGCACCTCCGCGCAGGCCACCGCGGTCACCAGCTTCGCGCCGTCCTTGGCGATCCCGCGGTTCTCGTACTCCTTGCCGATCATGAAGCCGGTGATGTTCTGCAGGAACACCAGCGGGATGCCGCGCCGGCAGCACAGCTCGATGAAGTGCGCGCCCTTGAGCGCCGACTCGCTGAACAGGATCCCGTTGTTCGCCAGGATCCCGACCGGATGTCCTTCGACGTGCGCGAAGCCGCAGACCAGCGTCGTCCCGTAGCGCGCCTTGAACTCGGCGAAGTCCGAGCCGTCGACGATGCGCGCAATTACCTCGTGCACATCGTACGACTGGCGCGAATCGCTCGGAATGATCCCGTACAGCTCGTGCGGGTCCCGCGCCGGCGGACGCGGCTCGCGTACCGGCCAGGCGTCGTACGGCCGGCGGTCGAGGTGCGCGACGACTTGCCGCACGATCCCGAGCGCGTGCTCGTCGTCGACGGCGTAGTGGTCGGCGACCCCGCTGATCCGCGTGTGCACGTCGGCCCCGCCGAGCTCTTCGGCGGTGACGATCTCGCCGGTCGCCGCCTGCACCAGTGGCGGGCCGCCGAGGAAGATCGTGCCTTGGTCCTTCACGATGATCGACTCGTCGGCCATCGCGGGCACGTACGCCCCGCCGGCCGTGCACGAGCCCATCACCGCGGCGATCTGTGGAATCCCTTGCGCGCTCATCCGCGCCTGATTGTAGAAGATGCGCCCGAAGTGCTCGCGGTCGGGGAAGACGTCGGCCTGCAGCGGCAAGAACGCACCGCCCGAGTCGACCAAGTAGATGCACGCGAGCGCGTTCTGCTCGGCGATCTCCTGCGCGCGCAGGTGCTTCTTCACCGTGATCGGGTAGTACGTGCCGCCTTTGACGGTCGCGTCGTTGGCGACGATCACGCAGTCGGTTCCGGTGATGGTGCCGATGCCGGCGATCATCCCGGCCGCCGGCGCGTCGTCATGATACATGCCGGTCGCGGCCAGCGCCGAGAGCTCCAGGAACGCCGTTCCCGGATCGACGAGCCGGTCGACGCGGTCGCGCGCGGTCAGCTTCCCGCGCTTGCGGTGGCGGTCGACCGCTTGCGGTCCGCCGCCGCCGCGCACGCGCGCGAGGTGCGCGCGCAAGTCGTCGACCAGGGCTGCCATCGCGGCGGCGTTCCGCTCGAAATCGGCAGACCGGTTGTCGATGCGGGTCGCGAGAGTGCTCACAACCGCTCGATTTAAGCCTGTGTGAGAATATTCTTCTCTGGCATTGCGCTGGGGCGGGCAAGCGTTATCATCGCATCGTGGCTGCACAGACGACCGCTCCCGCATCCTATCGCCCCGCCGGCGCCCTCGACGCGTCGAGCGCGCTCCGTCCCTATGCCGGGCCGTGGAATCGCCGCCTCGCCGCGCACCTGCTGCGCCGGGCCGGGTTCGGCGGCTCGCCGGCCGACGTCGACCGCTTCGCCGCGATGTCGCCGGGCGCGGCGGTCGACTCGCTGATCCGCTTCGCCGACACCTCGGCGCTCCCGGCGCGCCCGCCGCTCGAAGACCCGCCGGCGCCGGTCCGCGGGCTGTTCCGCGGCTTGATGCAAGGCCAGGCGCCCGACGAAGCGACGGTCCAGGCCCGCAAGATGTTCCAGATGGCGAACAACATGAACCGCCGCCGGAACCTGGTCGCGATGCAGACCTGGTGGCTGCAGCGGATGATCGCCACGCCCGCGCCGCTGCAAGAGAAGATGACGCTCTTCTGGCACGGCCACTTCACCAGCTCGCCGGAGAAGGGCACGACCGCCCAAGCGCTGCTGATGCAGAACCAGCTCTTCCGCGAGTACGCGCTGGGCAACATCCGCGAGCTGACGCTGCACGTCTCGCAAGACCCGGCGATGCTGCGCTACCTCGACAACAACGTCAACGAGAAGGCGCACCCCAACGAGAACTACGCGCGCGAGCTGATGGAGCTCTTCACGCTCGGGATCGGCAACTACACCGAGCAGGACATCCGCGAGTCGGCGCGCGCGTTCACCGGCTGGACGTTCCGCCGCAGCCCCGACGGCACGGGCCAGTTCTTCGACAACCGCGCGCAGCACGACGAGGGCACCAAGACGTTCCTCGGCCAGAGCGGGAACTTCAACGGCGCCGACATCGTCAACATCATCTTCCGCCAGCCGGCCGCCTCGCGCTGGTTCGCCACCAAGCTGCTGGCCTTCTTCGTCTACCAGGACCCGGAGCCGGTGCTCGTCGACCAAGTCGCCGCGCTGCTGACGAAGAACGACTTCGAGCTGCGGCCGGTGATGTCGGCGCTGCTGCGCAGCAACGTGTTCTTCAGCGACCGCGCGTACCGCGCGCTGGTGAAGAGCCCGGTCGACTTCGTCGTCGGCACGCACCAGCTCTTCGGCATCACCGAGGTCGCGCCGGTCGAGCTGGCGACGCTGCGGGCGATGGGCCAGGTGCTGTTCTACCCGCCGAACGTGAAGGGCTGGGACGGCGGCGCGGCCTGGCTCAACAGCCAGACCGTGCTCACCCGCGAGAACTTCGCCAACGGCGTGGCGCAGAGCCCGAAGATGATGGAGAACGCGGGGTGGCTCACGCCGGTGATGCGCGCGATGGACCCGCACGCCGTCGCGACGACGCTCACGCAGTCGATGCTGCAGGGCGACGTCTCGCCGGCCGCCGTCGCGCAGCTCGTCGCCTACCTCGGGGGCCACGGCCAGTCCGAGCTCGCGCAGCTCTCACCGGAAAACGTGGACGAACGCGTCCGCAACGCCGCCTACTTGACGATGGCGATGCCCGCCTACCAGCTCGCGTAAGGATAAATTCGGAAAGCACAGGATGACACGGACAATGAAACGCAGCGGATTTCTTCTCGGAGCGGTCTCCGGGCTCGCGGTCGTCGCCAACAACGACACGATCTTCTCGCAGGCGCTCGCGCAGACGGCGCTTCCCGGTCTGCCGGGCGGCAACGACCGCGTGCTGGTGGTGATCAACTTCCAAGGCGGCAACGACGGGCTGAACACGGTCGTGCCGTACGGCATGCAGGACTACTATCGCTACCGCCCGTCGCTCGGGATCGCCCCGAACGACGTGCTGCGGATCGACGACGTCGTCGGGCTCAACCCGGTGCTCGCGCCGTTCAAGAAGATGTACGACGCCGGGAACGTAGCGATCGTGCAGGGCGTCGGCTATCCCGACCCCGACCACTCGCACTTCCGCTCGACCGAGATCTGGCAGACCGCGCAGCCGAAAGGCTACGAGTCGACCGGCTGGCTCGGGCGTTACCTCGACGAGGCGCAGCTCCCGAAGAGCAACCTGTTCAACGCGGTCGCGATCAGCAACGTCCTGCCCGAGCTGCTGATCTCGAAGACGACCGACGTCCCGGCGGTCGACGCGCTGCGCGGCTACGGCCTCGCCAGCGACAAGCGCAGCGGCAACCGCGAGGCGTTCCACGAGTTCGTCAGCGACAAGACGGTCCCGTTCCGCTCGCCGTTCCTCGCGCAGGTCGCGGAGATCGAAGACCACGCGCAACGCGGCGCGGAAGAGCTGCCGAAGCTCGTCGCCGGCTACCAACCGCAGGCGACGTATCCGGCGACCCCGCTCGGCCGCAGCTTGGCGCTCGCGGCGCAGATCGTCGGCTCGAAGCTCGGCACGCGCGTGCTCTACCTGCAGCACGGCTCGTTCGACACCCACGTCACCCAGAAGCAGACGCAAGAGCGATTGCTCGCCGACTTCGCGAACGCGATCAGCGCGTTCTACCAAGACCTCGCGGCGCACGGCAACGACAAGCGCGTCCTCACCATGACGTTCAGCGAGTTCGGCCGCCGCGTCGGAGAGAACGCCAGCCGCGGCACCGACCACGGCGAAGCCGCACCCGTCTTCCTCATCGGCGGCGGCGTCAAAGGCGGCCTCTACGGCCAGCACCCCGATCTGGGCCGCCTCAACATGGGCAATCTCGCGTTCTCGACCGACTTCCGCAACGTCTACGCGACGGTGCTGGAGCGCTGGCTGGGTCGTCCGTCAGGCCCGATCGTCGGCTCGAACTTCACGATGCTCCCGCTGTTGACGTAACGCCCTCAGACGCCTGAGAATTTGGCCACGCTATGGCTGATCGAGGAAGGGATTCTCGCGCCAGATGCGAGCATCCGCGATTTCGATTTCGCCGATCCGAACAGTATTCTTCTCCTTTAGGAAGCAAAAGTAAACGCGATAACCGATGTCGCCATCGAGCACGATGAGAGCGCGATCGCGGTATACCAGTGAGGGATCGTATGGATTGGGGTGTGGAATTTCTATGATAAGAAGTCCACGGGGCTCGCAGCGCTCACCAAGCTGCAACACCTGAGCCCAAAGGTACTCGGAATCGGCGCTTTCGAGAATCTTGCGAGCTTGATCCGTAATCTCTAGCCGGTAGCGCGCGATGACTTTTTCTCTCGCCAGCGCCGGAGATCGTCCGGCGACAGCTCGCTCGTCTCGCCCGCGATCATTTGCAGATAGCCTTTCGATGAATGAACGACGTCAAGATCAATCGAGTCAATCAGGCGCCGCCGCACGGCGTCATCTTCCCGCTGCGCCTGAACGCTCACGCTCAGCCACGTCATCTCACGATACCAATTGCGAAGCTCGTTGAAATATGCGTAGTTGTTGCGGACGACGTTGAAGGCGAGACGAGCGCCGGCCAGCGCTCGAGTGATCGGTGCCGGTGCGGCCTGCGGCGATGCGGCGTCCTCGAACTCGCTCGTGAATCGCATAATGAGCGCTTGGCGTTCGGGTGGCATGTCGTTCCACGCCCGTTCGATGATTCGGCGAAGCTTTCTCAACAAGGCGATCTCTCGCCGGAGCTGAGAAAGCCCGATCGTCTCCGGAGCATACGCGATGGAGGGCATCTCGATGTGCTGGGCTTCCGCCGCACTCTCCAATTCGGCCACCTCCTCCCGTGATCGGCGCAGATTCGCGCCTTCTGAAGCTCCAAGAAAGCCGAAGTCTTCCGAATCGCTGCTTTTCCCCCTCCTCGCGGCTCCCATAGCGCTATGATAGTGAGGCCGATTCGGCCTGTACAGCACAGATTTCGGTGGACAAGCCCTCGGCCGCGTCGCACGCGGCAATACCTGGCAATGCGGCCGTGAGCCAAACCACTGCGGCAAGTCTCGTGCCAGTCCGGCGCCGTGTGCGCGCGACGCAATGGGTGTGTCGCAGCGGCGTCATCGACTTGCGAGCTGGCATGCAGTGATCACCCTTCGTACCTCGGCCGCTCCTCGCGACGAGCGACGATCCACGGCGCCGCCGTTCCATCTGCCCCGCCGCGTAGCCGACGGCAGACACCTGCCGCTGGTACATGCGGGCGCACTTGATCCACAGCGTGCTGCATCTCATTCGGAATCGCCGAGGCTGCCTTGCGTTGCTTTGAGTCGGAGAATTTCTACCTCCCGTATCACTTCGCATTAGAACGCGTCGAGGTTCCTAGCCGACCTCCGCTGGACAAAGTCGTGGTGCCGCGTTTGGAGATCTTTCAGAGCGAAACCAATCATCCTTACTAACGCGCGTCAAGAATCGACTCGGCGCATTAGAGCCTCTCCTATATACAGATTTCCACCGTCTTCACGAACGCAATCGTACCAAAAGTTCCGCATTCTTTTCGGTCTTCCCCGACCGATTTCGCCTACGTCATCCCATTCAATCGTCACAAATAAGTCAAACCCATGTCCCTCACTGCGCATAGCTCTTATTTCGGAATCAAGGGTTTTTCCATTTCGTATAAGGCATCAATTCTCCGACCATTATCGCTGAGGTTGGCTGACAGCCAGGTCCATCCACCTAAATTTTTCTCCGCCCTTTCGGTGGACTTCGTCATCAGTTTGCTGGAAGTGAGAGTAATCGCGAATGGCGTCTGTTCAATCAGTATTTCTCCCTGTTGGGGAGGAAGCTGCTCGTGTGGCAAGGCCTGAATGCGTGCAGCGAGCGGCCTTCGAACTTCCACCTTCCGGAAAAATCTAACTCGGGGTGGTATAGTTTCCATCCCGACCTTTCATACCGCGCAATCCGATGTCTTGCAACCAAAGCAACGCTAGGGATCGAGAATAGCGTAAGAACTATTGCGAGCTGGCCAAGAGTTTGGCCAAAGTGTTCGCTGATATATAGAAACAGCGTGGCGGCTAACACTGCAACAAACGACCTTTTGATACTCTTCGATTTGACTCTTCATTTGTATACACCCTAACGTCCTCTAATGTCCTAAGTTACGGAGACACGGTCGGTTGCATGCCCTTTGGGTTCCCGAGTCTTGTGGCAAAAGGATTACTTCTGATGTATCCGCACGACCCCTTTGCCGACGACCCGCCGCTCCATGAGATCGGCGATCGCTTGCGGAGTGTCTTCGAAGGCGTAGGTCGCGGCGACGTGCGGGTGGAGCTTGCCTTCTCGGATCAACTCGAACATCGCGTTGAAGTTCGTGCGGTTGTGGGCGGGGTTGCGCGCGGCCCAGTCGCCCCAGTAGACGCCGAGCACGTTGAGCTCTTTCAGTAAAATGCGGTTCGCCGGGATCTGCGGGATCGTGCCGCCGGCGAATCCGACGACCAACAGGCGCGCGTCGCGGCGCGCCGCGCGCAGCGCGACGTCGAACTGCTCGCCGCCGACGTTGTCGATCGCCACGTGCACCCCGCCGCCGCTTGCCGCCTTCACCGCGTCGACTAAATCCGACGCGCCGGCGTCGAGCACGACGTCGGCGCCGGCGCGCTTCGCCGCCTCGCGCTTCGCATCCGAGCTGGTACTCGCGACGACGTGGGCGCCGAACGCTTTGGCAAGATCGACCGCCGCCGTTCCGACGCCGCCGCCGGCGCCGCTCACGTACAGCCACTCGCCGGGCTTCAAGGCGGCGCGGTCGGCGAGCGCGTGGTATGCGGTTCCGTAGGTCAAAATCATGCCGGCGGCGGTGACGACATCGACCCGCTCCGGCAGCACGATCGTCGTTGCCGCCGACGCGACGGCGCGCTCCGCGAAACCGCCCATCACGCCGGCCGCGACGCGCTCGCCGACGTGCGGCTCGCTCACGCCCTCACCGACCGCTGCCACGACGCCGGCCACCTCGACGCCGGGACTGAACGGCAGCGGCGGCTTCACCTGATAGAGCCCTTGTACCAGCAGCACGTCGGGAAAGTTCACGCCCGCCGCGTGTACGTCAATGAGGACTTGTCCCGGGCCGGGCTTCGGCTCCGGCGCATCGGCGACGACGAGATCCTTCGGCGGACCGTACGCGCGGCACACGATCGCTCGCATGTGCCTTCGTTGCGAAGCGGGGCGCACGGTTCCTCGTTCAGAAGAGCACGCGATGCTCAGCGATGAGACCCGGCCGGTCGGGACCCCCTTCACCAGCCTCGGCGATCTCGAGCACGCCGCCGGTGAATGGACCGGCGAGAGCGCGTGGCAAACGGTCACGCAGGCGCTGATCGACGAGTTCGCGCGCGTGACCGGCGATCATCAGTGGATTCACGTCGATCCGGAACGCGCTCGCCGCGACTCGCCGCTCGGAACGACGATCGCGCACGGGTTTCTCACCCTGAGCCTTCTGCCGAGCATGATCCAGCAGTGCATCAGCTTCCCGACCGCGCGGCTGAGCCTCAACTACGGCTTTGACCGCGTCCGCTTCGTCGCGCCGCTTCCCGTCGGCTCGGAGATTCGCGGCCTCTTCACGCTGGAGGACGTGCGCCCGGTCGAAGACGGCGCGCAGCTTACCTGGCGCGTGGAGATCGAAGTGCGCGGCGCCGCCAAACCCGCGCTCTCGGCACGTTGGCTCACGCGGATCGGCTTCGCCGAACCACCTGCGGCCGGCGCGGAGCGGTCATGACGTTCGGGCGGACCGGCCTTCGCGTCGCGACGGTGCTCGCGTGCGCGGCCGCGCTGCAGGGATGCAGTGCGGCGCGCGGCGCGACGTGCACCGCCGTCCCTGGAACGGTCGTGTGGAAGACCGGCGCCGGCAATCTCGGACAGTACGATCTTCCGAGCGTCAATGACGGGCAGTGCTCGGTCGACCGTTCGAGGCCGGACTACGTCGTGCCGGTCATCACCGGCAGCGACGTGTCGTTCAGGCTCTTGCGGAACACCGCCAACACGTACACGTACGAAGGGAACCGCTACCGCGGCTCCAGCACGTGTTACCGCAATCAGATGAACCCCAGGGATCCGAACACCGGCACCAATTCGATGCTGAACCCTGGTTCCCGATACACGTTCACGTTCCAGACGGTCGTCACGCTCCACGGCAACACGCTGAACGAAGGTCTCGGCCCCGGCAGGGGTATCGCCGTCGACCTTCCGGGGATCGTGTGGCAGACGCACAGCTACGGCGAGGGACCCACCAACGGAAACGGACCGTGCGACATGCTGCTGATCAGCAACACGCAAGCCGATCGGTGGACGGGCCGCTACCCGGACAGCCCTCCCGGCGGCAAGCCGATCTGGTCGTTCAAGTCCTGCAGCGACTCCGACAACGCGGTCGGCCGCCGGTATTTCTCGCCGGACACGCTGCACGACGGCGAGCTGGACACTTGGCAGATCGACATCGCCGCGCAGCTCGACGGCCGGAGCGGGGGTTCGGTCGTCGTTCGGCGGAACGGAAGGGTCGTCTACGACGCGGCCGCCGGCGTGTGCGACTCGCACGCCTATCACGGCTGCTGGTGGAACTTCGGCCCCTACATGTACTATTGGGAGAACTCGAACGAGCCGCCCGGATGGAACGATGCGGGGATCACCGTGCAATTCAAAGACATGACGCTCTACAAGCTGTAGGGTTTTGGTCGAAGCGGAGCGGGCCGGCCTGTCGGTAAGAATACGGAGGCGTCGGCCGGGCGGCTCCGAATGGCGCGAGATGCTCGTTCGCCGCGTTCTCGCCGCCGCGTCGCTCTTCGTATGCTTCTCCTGGTCGATGCCGGCCTCGACGTCCGCCGCGGACGTCGCCGCGGCGCCGGTGCACGCGTTCGCCGAACCTTCGGTCTCACCCGATCACGGCGAGATCGCGTTCGTCTCGGGCGGCGACGTCTGGAGCGTCCCCTCCGGCGGCGGCACGGCGCGGCTGCTCGCGGCGACCGGCGGGACGGCGCATCGTCCGCTCTTCTCGCCCGACGGAAAGAAGCTCGCATACGTTTCGACGCAGCCCGGCGCGGTCGGCGTCTACGTCCTCACGCTCGACGGCGGCGCGCTGCGGCGCGTCACGCACGACGACAGCGTCGTCGACATCAGCGCGTGGTCGCCCGACGGGCGCTACGTCTATCTCACTTCCCCCTCGCACAACATCGCGTACTTCACCGACGTCATGCGCGTCGCGGCCGACGGCGGGACGCCGATGCAGGTGCTGCACGAGAGCTACGTGATGGACGACGCCGGCGTGCCTTCGCCCGACGGCGCGTCGATCGCGTTCGTGCGAAACGGCTTCAACCAGTGGTGGCGGCGCGGCCACGCCCACATTCGGCGATCTGGGCGACGTCGCGTTCTCGCCGGCCGGCGACTGGATCGCGTACATCGACCAGGACCGGCTCGGTTTCTCGAACGCGTACGTCGTGCGCACCTCCGGCGGAACGCCGCACGCGGTGACGTTCCTGCCGAACGGCAACGGCGGACCGCTGGCCTGGGCGCCCGACGGCACGCGGCTGTTCGTCGTCACCTCGCAGCGCACCGAACAGGGCGAAGTCGCGCAGGTCGACCTCATCCCGCGCACGCCGCGCTTCCGCGAGGACGCGTTCCGCCGCTTGTTCCAGGAAGAGCCGCGCCCCGAGCTGCCCTCCCGCACCGTGCCGACGCCGGCGCCGACCACCTCGCCGCGGCCCGCGGCACCGGCGAGCGCATCGCCGTCGCCCGCGCCGGCGCGCCGCACCGAGATCGACTTCAACGGGATCCGCGAGCGCGTCGCGCTGCTGCCGACCGGACTCGACGTCAACCGCGTCGTCGTCACGCCCGACTCGAAGACGGTGGTATTGGTCGCGAGCGCCGCCGGCGAGAACAATCTGTACACGTTCTCCGTCGACGAGACCTCGAGCGAGCCGCAGGTCGCGAAACAGCTCACCACGACGCCCGGATTCAAGACCGACGTCGCGATCGCGCCGGACGGCAAGAGCGCCTTCTACCTCGACTCCGGCCGCGTGTGGTCCGTTCCGCTCGGCGGAGCGCCGGGCGCGCCGAAACCGCTCGCGCTCGCGGCCGAGCTCGACGCCGACTTCGCCGACGACAAGCGCGTCGTGTTCGCCCAGGCGTGGTCGCTGCTCGACCGCTGGTACGCCGATCCGAACTTTCACGGCGCGAACTGGCCGGCGATGCGCGCGGAGTACGAGCCGTACGCGCTCGCCGCGCGTACGCCGCAAGAGTTCAGCCGCGTCGTCTCGCTGATGATCGGCGAGCTCAACTCCTCGCACAGCGGTTTCAGCGCGCCGCGCCCGCCGACGGCGCCGCGCTTCGTGACCGGCCGCATCGGCGTCGACTGGGACACCGCGACGTACGATCGGACGGGCCGGCTGCGAATCGCTTCGATCGTCCCGCTGGGACCGGTGGCGATCACGGGGCGCGTCGCCGCGGGCGACGAGGTGCTCGCCGTCGACGGCACGCCGGTCGAACGCACGACCGACGTCGACGAACTGCTCGCGAACCGCATCGGCAAACGCACCGAGCTGCGCGTCGCGCCGCACGGCGACGCCGCCGCGGCGCACAACGTCGCGGTGCTGCCGGTCGACCGCAACACCGAAGAGCAGCTGCGCTACCGGGCATGGGTCGCCGGGCGGCGCGCGTACGTCGAACGCATCAGCGGCGGGCGGCTCGGCTACGTGCATTTGTACGACATGGGCCAGGAATCGCTGACCAGGTTCTACACCGACCTCGACGTCCAGAACCGCACCAAAGCCGGCGTCGTCGTGGACGTGCGCAACAACACCGGCGGGTTCATCGACCCGTACGCGCTCGACGTGCTCACGCGGCGCGAGTACCTCACGTTCAAGTCGCGCTTCGGCTACGATTCGCCCGAGCGCACGTCGCTCGGCCAGCGCGTCCTCGACCATGCCTCGGTGCTGGTCACGAACGAGCACAGCCTCTCGGACGCCGAGAACTTCGCCGAAGGCTATCGCGTCCTGCACGCGGGCGCGATCGTCGGCGAGGCGACCGCCGGCTGGATCATCTTCACCAGCAACACGACGCTCGCCGACGGCTCGGCGCTGCGCTTGCCCTCGACGCGGGTGATCGCGCACGACGGCGTCGACATGGAGCTCCACCCGCGCCCGGTCGACGTGCGCGCCGACAACCCACCCGGCGCGTTCGAGCGCGGCGACGACCCGCAGCTCGACGCCGCCGTTCGCGAGCTGCTGCGCCGCACCGGAGCTCGCCGCTAGCTAACCGCCGCCGTCACCGGAGCGCGCCGGCATCAGCACGTGCAGTGCCTGCTGTTCCGCGAGCGCGTCGTCGTCCGCGGTCGGACCGCCTTGAACGACCATCCCGGCCGGCTCGGCGCGCTTGCGCCGCACCGTGGTCGACGTGCTCGCCTGCGCGACGAGCACGGGCCGCGGCGCGACCTCGGCGTTCACCGCCGTCGCGGGCGGCGTCGCGGTCAGCGCGAGCGCCGCGAGACTGATCAAGTGCATCGGATTCTCCTGAAAAGAGTGAGATGCACGTGATACGCCGCCGCAAACATTCGCGGACCAACAATTTTCAAATGGCGCGCGAACTTTTTTTGGCTGCGAAGCAGCTACGTTGTCAGTATGCAAACAGCAACGTGGCCGAGAGGGAGTTGCGCGTGCGGTCGTCGCTGCGGTGCAGCGTGTCGAACGCGGTCAAGCGCGCGTTCCGCGCAATGCGATATCCCGCGCCGGCGATGAACGAGCGCGAGAACATCGTATCGTGCGTGCCGTCGTAGCGCGCGATCGCGAAACAGGCGCCGTACCGAGGCTGCGGATCGGCAAAGGAGCCCCTAACAGTTCAGTTAGGCGCTCCTAAATCCCTGGTTTCGCGATTCAGACTAGCCGCCTCCGGTGAGGGGCGGCGGGAAGAGGCGGTCGATCTCGGCCTGCCACGCGGCCGACATCTGGCCCGGGGTCAGCGCCTTCGAGTAGTCAGGATGAAAGCTGCGGTCGCTCCGCGTGTCCGGCGCCGGCCCTGCGCTGCGCGGGGCGTTCGAGATGCCGATCACGCGCAGACGCGCGGGCGTCGCGC
The DNA here is from genome assembly GCA_019235885.1 of Candidatus Eremiobacterota bacterium. Classification (GTDB taxonomy): domain Bacteria; phylum Vulcanimicrobiota; class Vulcanimicrobiia; order Vulcanimicrobiales; family Vulcanimicrobiaceae; genus Vulcanimicrobium. The sequence goes on from JAFAKB010000071.1 coordinate 120,500, forward strand.
TCTCGCTCACCAGCTCGCCGACCACGTTGCCGTTCATGTCGACGAGCACGTAACGTGTCCCCGGCGTCGTGTCGGCGGCGGATGCGAACGCCGCCGGCGTTGCGACGATCGCCGCGGCGAGCGCAAGTGCGTAGATCGATTTCTTCACGACGGTCTTCTTCTCGGTGCTCATGCCGGCGATACGCCGCCGCACTGCCACGCGGATCGATACGTTCAGGCGGAACGCGCGCGCGGCGCTGCGAACCGCCGTTCGTGGTCTCGCTGCGTTTTCTCGGCACCGGCGGCGCGCGCTGGGTCGTCGCCAAGCAGATCCGCTCGTCGGGCGGCTTCTGGCTGCAGGCCGACGGCACGAACATTCACGTCGATCCCGGACCGGGCGCCCTGGTGCGCGCGCTCACCCAGCTGCCGCCCTGCGACCCCGCCTCGCTCGACGCGATCGTTCTCTCGCACAAGCACCTCGACCACTCCGGCGACGTGAACGCGATGATCGAAGCGATGTGCCAAGGCGGCTGGCGGCCGCGCGGTGCGCTGTGCGCGCCGCTCGACGCGCTCGATCCCGCGCAGCAGCCGGTCGTCCTTCCGTACGCGCGCCGCTTCGTGCCGCGCGAGTGGGTCGTCACGGCGAACGGTGGCCCGTTCGAAGTCGGCAGCGTCGAGCTGCGCGCCTCACTGAAGCTGCAGCATCCCGTCGAAGCGTACGGCCTGCACTTCCGCACCCCGAGCGCGCGCGTCTCCTACCTCCCGTGCACGCGCTACTTCGACGACATCATCGAGGACTACAAAGCACACGCGCCCGACGTGCTGGTGGTGAACGTGCTGCGCTACCGCGACTCGATGGACGTCGACCACTTGACGATCGACGATGCGCGCGCGCTGATCGAAGGGATTCGCCCGGGCGCGGCGATCATGACGCACTTCGGCACGCGGATGCTCGAGCGCGACCCCAAGCGGCTGGCGCACGAGCTCGAAGACGCGACCGGGATCAAGACGTTCGCGGCGTACGACGGCTGGGTCTACGACGTTGCTTGAGATCGAGTCGGCAAAGCCCGGCGCGACCGACGCGTTCTGGAAGGCGCACGACCGCGACCAACGCAGCGAGCTGTGGAGCTTTCGCGTCGTCTGGCACGAGCAGACGCACGACCTGATCGCGCGCGAGGCCGGCGAGACGCTCGGCGCGCTGCGGCTGCGCATCGCCGCCTCGCTCGGCCACCTCGACGCGCTCTACGTGCTGCCGGCGCAGCGCAAACGCGGGATCGGCCGGCTGCTGGTCGCGCGCGCCGAGGAGATTTCAAACTACTACAACTGCCACAAGGTCACCGTTCCGGTCTTGCACGACGGCGCCGCGCATAAGTTCTTCCTCGCCTGCGGCTACGCCATCGAGGCGGTGATCCCGCAGCACACCTTCAAGCTGGACGTCGCGCTGCTGCGCAAGTTTCTGCTGTAAGCGCGCTATCCGCCGGTGCGCAGCCGGCCGACGGTGCGCGAGCGCCGCGGACCTTCGGGGCGCGGCGCGGCGGCGCGCCGGTGCTGGTTGAAGAGCTGGTGGAGCGGCCGCCATTCGGCGTTCGGCGCGCGGCGGCTGGCCAGCGAGCCGTCGTACAGAAAGACGTTGCCGCGGCCGGTGATCGCGTTGACGAGCGCGCCGCCGCCCCCGACGGTCGCCGTCGCGGTGCCGTCGCCGTGCTGATCGACGTTCGCGCGCTTGTCGAACGCGGTGTAGACGTGGCCTTCGTCGGAGTGCGCGGCGAGCTGCGCCGGCGAGACGACGCCGAGCGCGATGTTCCCGTTCTGCGACTCGAAGCGCGCCAGCCCCGGATCGAAGCTGCCGCCGTCGTAGAGGATCGAGCCGTTGATGCTGGTCGCCTCGATCTGCTTGCTGCGGCAGCGCTCGAAGAGGTCGTGCGCGGCGATGCCGCGCACGCGGATGCGGTCGAACGTCCCGTCTGCGGCGTAGAACACGCCGTAGTTCACCTGCACGAACGCCGAGGTGCTCGTCCCGGTGAGCTGCACGCGGCCTTGGTTCTGCGCGAGGAACAGGTTCGCGCCGCGATAGCCTTCGACGCTCGTCTGCCCGCCGCCGACGCGCAGCGCGAGGATGCCGAGTGCAGCCGGCACCGTCACCACCAAATGCGAGCCTTCGGGCGCGTCGATCCGCACGGTGTCGTGCGGACCCGGCCGGAACGAGGCGTACGGAAACTCTTCGGGCGGAAGCGCGCCGGCGCCGGTGATCGCGCCGTCGCGGTCGTGCAGCGTGAACAGCTGCGCGGGAATCTGCTGCGAGAGCGGAAAGCGCACCGTTCCGAAGGGGATGCTGAGCCGCGCGATGCTCGGGACCGCGTCCTCGGCGTAGTCGACCTGGACGGTCGGCCGGTCCCAGACGCGGACGGTCAGCTCGTTCCCTTTGCCGCGCACGACGACGTTCACCACCGCTTGGTCACCGACGTCGAGCGACGACGAAGCGGCCCGCACCGGCGCCGCCGGCAGGCTGAGAAGGACCACGAGCAGCGCGCCTAGCCCGGCGGCGATCCGCCGCAAGGCTCGGGTGTCGGGGACGTCCACGGTCCCATCGTACCGTCGCGCCCGCGCGGACGTCATGAACCCGTGGTGAGGGATTCCGGCTCGGCCGGCAGGCTGACCGCGAACACCGAGCCGCCGCCCGGCCGCCGCCGCGCCGCCACCGTGCCGCCGTGGACGCGGGCGATGCTGCGCACGATCGCCAGCCCGAGCCCGGTCCCTTCGGTCGTGCGCGCGTGGGCCGGGTCGCCGCGGAAGAAGCGGTCGAACAAGCGGTCTGCCGCGAGGTCGTCGATCCCCCGCCCGGTGTCGGCGACCTCGACGACGGCGCGGCCGTCGTCGTGCCGCAGGGTCACTTCGACGTTCCCGGCGTCGGTGAACTTGATCGCGTTGTCGACGAGGTTGCCGACGAGCTGCCGCAGCAGCCCGGCGTCGCCGATCACGATCGTGCGCGCGTCCGCCGGATGGTGCGAATCGAGCGCGAGCCCTTTGGCGGCGGCGCGCTCGCGCTCGTGCGCGACGACGTCGTCGACCAGCCGTTCCAGGACCAGCGGCTCTTTCGGGATCGCGTCGCCGGCCTCGGCTTTCGCGAGCGTGAGCATCCCGGAGACCATCCCCGCGAGCCGGCCGCTCTCGTCGGCGATCGCCGCGAGCGAATGCTTCAGCACCTCGGGATCGCGGTCGCCCCAGCGCTGCAGCATCTGCGCGTTCGAGTGGATGACGGTGAGCGGCGTGCGCAGCTCGTGCGAGGCGTCGCTGATGAACTGCCGCTCGCGCGCGAACGCCGACTGCAGGCGGTCGAGCATCGCGTCGAACGCGTCGGCGAGCCGGCCGACCTCGTCGCGCCGCTGCCAGCGCAGGCGCCGGTCGAGCCGTTCGGAACCGATCTCGGAGACCTCGCTGGTGAGCCGCTCGATCGGGTCGATCGCCGAGCGCGCGATGAAGTACGACGCGACGACGATGACGATCATCGCCAGCAACGTCGTCTCGACCAGGATCGTGCGCGCGCGCGCGATCAGCTCGTCGACGATGTCGAGCCGTTCGCCGGCGTGCGCGATGGCGATCGGGCGGCCCGTGACGTCGACCAGCACGCGGTTCAGCACCAGCATCGTCCCCGGCCGGTTGCCCCCGATTCGCAGCTCGTCGTACTCGTGATCGCTCCCCTGCGGGACGAACGGCGGAAACGCGAAGCCGCCGAGATTCGAGCTCTTGCCGAGGACCTGCCCGCGCACGGTGTCGATCTGCACGTACTGGTTCGCCGACGCCCAGCGGTCGAGCGTCGCGCGGTCGGCGAGCGTGGTGAGCGGCGCGGTCTCTTCGGCGAACGGAAACGTCGCGGCTTCGCGCGCGATGTTCTCGATCTGGTCGGCGGTCTGCGCGAGGTTCAGCCGGGCCTGGTCGATCAGCAGCGAGCGAAACGCGAAGTCGATCGCGACCGCGCCGAGCGCGACGACGAGCAGGATCAGCGCGGCGTAGAGCGCCGCGATCCGCGTCCGCAGGCTGCTCATGGTGCTCGCGCGCCGAAAACCGCTAATCTTTGAGCGCGTAGCCCACGCCGCGCACGGTCTGGATCAGCTTCTCCTCGAACGGGTCGTCGATCTTGCCGCGCAGGTAGCGGATGTAGACGTCGATCAAGTTGGAGTCGCCCAGGAAATCGCTCCCCCACACGCCGTTGAAGAGCTCGTCGCGCGAGTGGACCTTGTTGCGGTGCAGCAGCAGGTACTCCAGCAGCGCGTACTCTTTGGCCGTCAGGTGGATCGCGGTGCCGCCGCGCGTCACCTCGTGCCGGTCGCGGTCCATCAGCAAGTCCTTGACCGTCAGCACGTTCTCGTGCGGGTCGCGGTCGCGCAGCCGCGCGCGGATCCGCGCCAGCAGCTCTTCGATCGAGAACGGCTTGACGACGTAGTCGTCGGCGCCTTTGTCGAGCCCGGCGACGCGGTCGGGGATGCGGTCCTTCGCGGTCAGCATGATGATCGGGACGCGGGATTTCGCGCGCACGCGCGAGGCCACTTCGAGCCCGTCGAGCTTCGGCAGCATCAGGTCGAGCACGACCAGATCGGGTTCTTTGAGCGCCTTCTCGAGGCCCGAGAGGCCGTCGGCGGCGGTGTCGACCTCGTAGCCTTCGTGCTCGAGCTCGAGCTTGAGGACGCGCGTGATCTGCGCGTCGTCCTCGACCAGCAGAATCTTGTACTTGCGGCGTTCCTCCGGCGGGGCCGGGGCCGGCGTCGCGCTCACTTCGCCTCGACGCGGCCCGGTGAGGACGGAACGGTGATGGTCGAGAGCCACCAGGCGGCCGAGACGCCGATCGCCAGCCACAGCACGACGTAGTCGGAGCTCAGCCCGGCGGTCTGCACCGCGTCGGAGAGCGTCGCGACGATCCGCTCGCCGGCGTGCGGCGTCGCGGCGACGATCCAGGCTACCCAGGCGGCCAGCGCGACGAACGTTCCGAGCAGCCACACTTCCCACGGGCGAGCGGCGGGCTCGGGGCGGTAGACCGTCGCCGCCATCACGCGCGCGTGGAAATCGGCCGGCGGTTCCTCCAGCGGGAGGGCGGCTAGCGCGAGGTCGAGGGCGTCGTCGTCGTAGCTCATGCGGTCAGGGCCTTCCGTAGTTGTTCTTTCGCCCGAAAGAGGTGTGTTTTCACCGTTCCCAGCGGAAGGTTTAACACGGTTGCAATCTCTTCGTATTGCTTTCCTTGCAGGTGGTAGAGGGTGATGACGGTCCGGTACTTCTCGGGCAGGCCGTCGATCGCGGCCCGCAGCCGCTCCGCCTCGTCGCTGCGCTCGGCGAGCAGCTCCGGCCCGGCCGCCGAGTCGGCGCGGTCCGGCAGCTCCTCGCCGGAGAAGCGCTTGCGCTTGGCGAGCCGGTCGCAGCAGGCCCGGTAGCAGATGGTGAAGATCCAGGTCGAGAACTTGGCGCCGGGCCGGAACGTCGCGAGCGCCCGGTAGGCCTTCAGGAACGCCTCCTGCGCGGCGTCCTCCGCCTCGGTGCGGTCGTGCAGCGTTCGCACGGCCAGGTGGTAGACGGCGCGCTGGTAGCGCGAGACGAGCTCGCCGAAGGCCTCGGAACGGCCGGCCAGGGTGGCCGCGATCAGCGCCTGGTCGTCTTCGACCGGCGCGGTTAGCGGGGGGTCCACCGCGAGGGCGAGTCCCATCGTGCTCCCATGTACGCCCGAGCGACCCGGCGGTTTCGCCGAAACTCCCTGCCGCGCCGGTCGTACATGGGGCATGATTTCCCGCTCGACCCTCATCGCGGCCTTGGTCGTCATCGAGCTCGTCATCGTCGCCGCCGCCGGGCGCGCGGTCAGCGGCCACTCGTCGCACTGGAACTTCGGCGGAGCGTTCGCGGACCAGCCGCCCGTGGTGACGCGGATCGACCAGACCTTCGAAACCGGCGCTGCGCCGCACGTCGTCCTCGACGTCGACAACGCAACCGTCACGGTGGAAGCGGCGGCGGGGACGAGCGTCCACGTCGCCGGCGTCATGCGCTACACCCATTGGCGCTCCGGGGTGAAACCGGCCCTCACGGCGCTCCGCACGGCGGACGGCGTGCGGGTAGCCGCCGAGTCCGGGCTGACGTACACCCGGTCGCTGGAACGCGAGGTGCGCATCACCGTGCCGCCCGGCGCGCAGGTCGAGGTCCTCAGCGCCGCGTCGGTCGTCGCGAGCGGGTTGCGCGGAAAGCTCATCGCCCGGCTCGGCGACGGTCCGGTGAAGGTCGACAACCACCGCGGCGACCTCGACGTGACGACCTCCTCGGGCGACGTCGACCTGGTCGACGTGCAGGCGTCGGCGCTTGCGCTTCGCTCCGACGATGGGGACTTCAGGCTGACCTCCGCGGGCGGCGACCAGATCGACGCGCACACCGCGTCCGGGAAGATCACCGCGGTCGATCTGCGCGCGGTCGACGGAGCGCTGCGAACCGACGACGGCCACATCGACGTTGGGTTCGCCTCGCAGTCCGACGCCGCGGTGAATCTCCACACCTCCGACGGCCGTATCACCGGCGTCGGCGCCGCGAAGCCGGACACGGACGGCCCCGACAGCCGCTCGCTGCGGCTCGGATCGGCCCGCGGCCACTTCACCGTCGCCACCGGCAGCGGTTCGATCTCGGTCACCCAAGGAGCCAGCGTCTAATCATGCATGACGATTCAATCATCGCGGTCGTCGCGGTCATGTTCGTCTTCGGAGCCCCGGTCGTCGCGTTCATCGTCGCGCGCGCGCTGCGGCACCAGGAGCGGATCGAGATGATCCGCCGCGGGATCGTCCCGCCGGACTTCACCGACCGGCGCGCCTACCGGGCCTGGCGCAAGGCCGGCTCGCCGTGGCCGCCGCCGGGAGCGCAGCAGGCCGGACCGCAGCCGGGCCAGGCGCCGTGGGTGCAGCCGCCGCCCGCCGCGCCCTGGACGCCGCCGGAGGACGATCCGCAGCGCGCGCTCTTCAAGGGGATTCGCATCGCGCTGATCGGCTTCGCGCTGACGATCGGGCTGGGGGCGCTGTTCGGCGGCTTCAGCGGGAACCCGGCGGTGCTGGGCGGCTTGATTCCGATGTTCGTCGGCATCGCGCAGATCATCATCGCGCTGATCTCGGGCGCGCAGCTGCCGTGGATCGCGCCGCAGGTCACGTTCATCCCGCCGCCGCCGCATCAGCCGGGCGCCCCGCCGCCGCCCCCGCCCCCGCCCGGGTACGGCAGCCAGCCGCCGCCGGCCCAGCCGCCGCCGTGGGCCGAGCGGCCCCGCTTCGAAGAGCTCTCCAAGCCGACGCCCCCGCCGGACGTCCGCTGAACCTCCCGGAAAAAACAAGGACGGGCCGCCTCGGCGGCCCGTCTGTTTTCGTGTGGCTACTCCGTTCGCGAGCGGAACGTTAGCGGCAGGTCACGATGGCCATGGCCCATCCGGAAGCGGTACGCGTGCGGACGAGATAGCCGTGGTCAGTGCGGTCGTAGACGTGGTAGCCCGCTCGGAGCGCGTCGGCTAACGTCTTGAAGGTCACTATGCCGGGCATCTCGTTCTCCTCTCCGGCGCCGTTTGCCGACGTCGTGTACTCTATACGTTCGGCACCGGCATAGAGTTCTTCCAGGAACCTGAGCGAAATCATGACAGTAATGTCTGAGCGAAGCATGACGAAAACGTCGCTGGCGCCGAGGCTTGTCGTCGCGCTCGACGTTCCGAGCGCCGCGCACGCCGTCCGGCTGGTCGAGCGGCTCGCCCCGCTGGGCGTTCTCTTCAAGGTCGGCTACGAGGCCTTTTACGGCTTCGGCGACGCGCTTCAGGAGGCGCTCGCCGGCCATCAAGCCGGATACGCGCTCGACCTGAAGCTGCACGACATCCCCCGCACGGTGGAGGCCGCGGTTCACGCCGTGGTCCGGCCGGGGGTCCGGCTGCTGACCGTCCACGCGCTCGGCGGCGCGCAGATGCTCGAGGCCGCCGTCCGGGCGGCGGGCGAGCGCGCGGCCGAGCTCTCCATCCCCGTCCCCGAGATCTACGCGGTCACCATCCTGACCAGCATCGGCGAAGAGGATCTGGGCGAGCTGGGGCTCCTCGGCGGCCCGGGAGAGAACGCGACCCGGCTGGCCGCGCTGGCGCGCGACGCGCGCTGCGCGGGCGTGGTCTGCAGCGTGCGCGAGGTGGCGGGACTCAAGGCGTTCTTCGGCCAGGAGTTCGGCACGTTCTGCCCCGGGATTCGCCCGAGCGGGACCGCGCACGGCGACCAGAAGCGCGCGGCGACGCCGCGCGAGGCGCGCGAAGCCGGCGCCGACTACGCCGTGGTCGGCCGCCCGATCGTGGAGGACGCCGATCCGCTCGAAGCGGCGCGCGCGATCCTGGCGGAGCTGCAGGGGTGACCGGCGCGACCGCGAGCGACCTGCTGCGCGAGCTGAAAGCGCGCGGCGCGATCCTCGCGGGGCATTTCCGGCTCTCGTCGGGCCGCCACTCGAACCGCTTCGTGCAGAAGTTCCGCATCCTCGAAGATCCCGAGCTCGTCGAGCTCGTCGCGCGCGCGCTCGCGGGCGAAGCGCGCGCCCTGAACCCGACGGTCGTCTTGAGCGCGGCGGTCGGCGGGATCGTGCTCGGCTACGAGACGGCGCGCCAGCTCGGCACCTTGGGAATCTTCGTCGAGAAGGAGCACGGCGTCCCCGCGCTGCGCCGCGGCTTCGCGCTCGGCCCGGGTGACCGCGCCTTCGTCGTCGAGGACGTCGTCACGACCGGCGGCTCCGTGCGCGAGGTGCTCGAGGTGGTGCGCGCGCACGGCGCGACCGTTGCCGGCGTCGGAATCGTCGTGCGCCGCGCGCCGGCCAACTTCGGCGTCCCCACCTGCGCCCTGCTCGACCTTCCGATCGAGTCCTTCGAGCCCGAGCGCTGCCCGCAGTGCGCTGCCGCAGAACCGATCGCCGAACCGGGTTCCCGGTTTTTGAACACGAAGTAGCGCCGCCCGTGGATTACAGCAAGCTCGTTCGGCCCGAGATCGGTGCGTTCAAACCATATAAGCCCGGCACGACGGTGTCGCAGGCGAGGAAGAAGTACGGCCTCGAGTCGTTCGTGAAGCTGTCGTCGAACGAGAACCCGCTGGGGAGCTCGCCGCTCGCCGCTGCCGCGCTGCGCGCGATGGACGAGCTGCACGTGTACGTCGACGACGAGCACGCCGAGCTGCGGCGGCGGCTGCCGGAACCGTACGGGCTCGGGATCGAGCACGTGCTGCTCGGCCACGGCTCGAACGACGTCGTGCGCACGCTGTTCGCCGCGTACGTCAGCGCAGGCGACGAGGTCGTACTGGCCGATCCGACGTTCTCGCTCTTCCCGGAAGACGCGATCCTGTTCGGCGCGACGCCGGTGAAGGTGCCGCTGCGCGACGGCGTCCACGACCTCGACGCGATGCTCGCCGCCGTCACGCCGCGCACGAAGATCGTCGTCGTCGTCGACCCGAACAATCCCACCTCGACGCGCGTCGAGCGCGACGCGTTCGACCGCTTCGCGCGCGCGCTTCCGCCGGACGTGGTCCTTATCGTCGACCAGGCGTACCGCGAGTACATGCCGCCCGGTTCGGTGGAAGGCGTCGACTACGTGAAGTCGCGGCCGGCGACGATCGTGCTGCGCACGCACTCCAAGCTCTACGGCTTGGCTTCGCTGCGCTTCGGCTACGCGCTCGGCGATCCGGCGCTGCTGGCCTATGCGCAGCGCATTCGGCTGCCGTTCAACGTCTCGCGCCCGGCCGCGGTCGCGGCGCTCGCTGCGCTCGACGACCACGAGTTCGTGCAGCGCTCGCTGGCGACGAACGAAGCCGGCAAAGCGTACCTGTACCCGGCGCTCGCGAAGCTGGGACTGCACGTCTATCCCTCGGCGGCGAACTTCATTTCGGTCGCGGTGCCGGGGAGCGCCGACGACGCGTACGAGGCGCTGCTCGCGCGCGGGATCGTGACGCGCAGCGGCGACGCGCTCGGGATGCCGGGCCGCTTGCGGATCACGATCGGAACGCCCGAGCAGAACGCGCTGTTGATCGACGCGCTCGACTCGCTGGTCGCGGCGGTCGCGTGAACGCGACGGTCGCCGTGCGGCGCGGGACGCGCGACGACCGCAAGTTCGTGCGCGCGCTGGCGCGCAGCAGCGCGACCAGCAGCGTGTCGGCAGTGCGCGTCGCCAAGTACGACGACGTCGTCGACTCGACCGCGCGGCTGGTCGAGTTCGTCTTCAAGCGCAAGCACGACGTGCTGATCGCCGAGGAGAACGGCGAGCGGGTCGGCTTTCTGTTACTGCTCTACGACGTCCCGGACGAGGTGACGCTGACCGATCAGGCGTTCGTCGCGTACACCGCGGTCGAGCCGCACGCGCGCGGGCGCGGCGCCGGCCGCGCGCTGCTCGCGACCGCCGAAGCCCACGCGCGCGCGAACGGGCTGCGCTACGTGAGCCTCATGGTGACCGAGGACAACCTCCCGGCGCGCGCGCTGTACGAGGGCGCCGGCTTCCTCACCGAGCGCCGCATGATGACGAAGGTGCTGTGAGCAGCGCGCTGGTGCGCCGCGCGCTGATCGTCGCCGGGGTGGTGCTGGTGGTGCTCGCGGCGGCGCTGTTCGCCGCGCGCATCCCCAAGACGATCTCGATCTTCCTGATCGCGGCGTTCATCGCGTTCGGCGCCAACCCGCTGGTCAAACGGCTCGAAGCGCGGATGCCGCGCGCCGCCGCGATCGCGGTCGTCTACGTCGGATTGCTCACGGCGCTGGTCGTGCTGGCGCTGGTGATCGTCCCGATCACGTACGCGCAGGTGCTGCTGCTGATCGGCCACGCGCCGCAGTACGTCGCCGCCTCGCAGGACGTCGTGGCGAACGGCGAGAGCACGCTGCGCGGGCTGTTCGGCGGGCGCGTCGCGCTGCCGTCGTACGGCGAAGTGCAGGCCGAGCTCGGGAAGCGCGTCACCGGCTTCGTCGCCGCGGCGATGGCCGGGCTCGGCACGATCGTCGTCGGCGCGGTGACGGCGCTGATCCTGGGCACCTCGGCGCTGATCCTCTCGGTGTTCTTCCTGCTGCAGGGCGGCCAGGTGCGCGACGGGATCCTGGGCTTCGTTCCGCCGCGGCGGCGCGCCGGGGTCGCGGCGCTGCTGCGCGAGCTGACCGAGGTCTTCGGGCACTTCGTCGCCGGCCAGGCGCTGCTGTGCGGGATCGTCGGTGCGGCGGTGTGGGTCTTGCTCTTCCCCGCCCACTTTTCGTTCGCGCTGCTGGTAGCGGTGATCTGCGCGCTCGGCTACGCGATCCCGTTCGTCGGGATGATCGTCGCGCAGCTCGTCGCCGCGCTGCTCGCGATCCCGCAGGGGACCGGGATGGTGATCTGGGTGACGATCGCCATCTTCGTCGTCGCGCGCGTCGCCGACAACGTTCTCGTTCCGCGCATCATGGCGCAGTCGGTCGGGGTCTCGCCGATCGCCGTGATGTTCGCGGTCTTCGCCGGCGGCGAGCTGTTCGGTCTGCCGGGACTGATCCTCGGGATCCCCGCCGCCGCGCTGCTGAAGGTGCTGTTCGGCTACTTCGTGCAGCCGTACATCGAACGGATGCAGTCGCAGGACGCAACCGCCGAAGCCGTCCACGTCGACGTCAGCGTCGAGAGCGCCGGCGGCGAAACGAAGCCGCCCGAATCGGTCGTCGTCGCCGTCACGCCGTAGCGAAGACGTTTGGGCTCAGTGCGCGGCGAGCGCGAGCAGCTCGGCTTCGCGCTGCGGCGTAAGACCGGCTTTGAGCGGTGCGTCGCCGCGTGCGTTCTGTGCCCAGCGCAGCGTGTCCGCGACCGTCGTTTCGAGCGAGCGGTGGCGCATGCCGAGCGCGAGCGCGCGCGAGCGGTCGACGCGCGCGACGCCGTCGGCTCCGTCGTTCGGCGTCACCCACACCGGCAGATCGGTCCAGCCTTCGATCCCGCGTTTTTTCAAGGTTGCGAGATCGACCGGAACGAGGCGCGACGGCGTTCCGGCGACCGCGGCGCACGCCTCGAGCAGGATGCGCAGCGTCGCGGGCTCGGCGGGGCCGACCGTGTTGACCGTGCCGCTGCGCTCGCGCTCGAGCGCGTCGACGACGAACTCGGCGAGGTCGCGCACGTCGATCCACTGGACCGGCGCGTCGAGGTCGTCGGGCACGACGACGTCGCCACCGCGCGCGAAGCGCAGCGGCCAGTACGTGAACCGGTCGGTCGGATCGTGCGGGCCGACGATGAGGCCCGGGCGCACGATGAACGTGCGCTCGGCGCCGAACGCCGCGACCGCTTCGCGCTCGCATAGCACCTTCAGCGCGCCGTACGTTTCTGGTTCCACGATGTCGCGCGACGCGCCGTCCGGCAGTTCCAGGAGTCGACTCGACTCGTCGAGCGACGGCAACGAGATATCGTACGCCGAGACGCTCGAGACGAAGACATAGCGGCCGGCGCGTCCGAGCAACGCGTCGGCGCTCGTCCTTACGTAGCCCGGCAGCGAGGTGGACGTGTCTACGACGGCATCCCACCTCGCGCCGGCTGGCAGACGATCCAGATCCGTCGCGCGATCGCCCAGCACGCGCTCGGCGTTCGGAAATAGCTCGAGCCCGCGCTTGCCACGATGAAATAACGTCACCTCGTGCCCGCGCGCGAGCAGCGTCTCGACGACGTGGCGGCCGAGAAAGACGGTTCCACCGAGGACGAGAACGCGCATCAGACCTCCTTGTTCAGTCTACATCGAGTCGGGTGCGCTGACGCCGCACAGCGCGAGCGTCGTCGCGAGGACCGTCTTGGTCGCGATGCAGAGGCCGAGCCGCGCCGTCGTCGTCGCTTCGTCGGTCGTCAAGACCCGGCACGCGTCGTAGAACTGGTGGAAGTCGCTCGCGACCTCGCGGGCGTATTTCGTCAGCCGGTGCGGCGCGCGGGCGCGCGCGACGCCGGCGACGGTCGCCGGAAACTCCCCGAGCCGGCGCGCGAGCGCGAGCTCCGACGATTCCGTCAGCGCGCCGAGCCGTTCGCCGCGCTCGGCGGCGGCGAGCTGCGCGGCGTGCGACTCGCGCGCCTTGCGCAGCACCGAGGCGATCCGCGCGTGCCCGTACTGCACGTAGAAGACGGGATTGTCGTTGGACTGTTTCTTCGCCAGCTCCAGGTCGAACGTCAGCGGCTGCTCGGCCGAGAGCATCACGAAGAAGAAGCGCGCCGCGTCGAGACCGACTTCGTCGATCACTTCCTCCAGCGTCACGAGCTGCCCGGCGCGCTTCGACATCGAGAGCGTCTCGTCGCCGCGCTTGAGCGTGATCTGCTGGATCAGAATTACTTCGAATGCGCCGGGACGGCCGTAGGCGTTCGCCAGCGCGTCGAGCCGCTTGATGTAGCCGTGATGGTCGGGACCGAGAAAGTCGACGACGTGATCGGCGCGCTGCAGCTTCTCGTAGTGGTAGGCGATGTCGTTGGCGAGGTACGTCGGGCGGCCGTCGCGGCGCACGACGACCCGGTCCTCTTCGTCGCCGGCGACGGTGGCGCGCAGCCACGTCGCGCCGTCTTTTTCGTAGAGCACGCCGAGCGCGCGAAGGCGCTCGATGCCGTGCTCGATCGCGCCCGCCTCGTGCAGCGCCTGCTCCGACTGCCACAGATCGTAGTCGGCGCGGAAGCGGCGCGCGACCTCTTGCTGCTCGGCGACGATCTCGTCGCGCGCGAAACGCGCCAGCGCGGCGACCGCTTCGTCTTCCGGCAAATGGAGCCAGGTCTCGCCGTCGCGCGCGCGCAGCTTCTCCGCCAGCGGAATCAGGTAGTCGCCGGGATAGCCGTCGTCGGGGAACGGGTACGCCGCATCGAAGAGCTCGCGGTAGCGCGCGTAGAGCGAACGGCCGAGCGCGTCGATCTGCGAGCCGGCGTCGTTGATGATCCACTCGGTGAAGACGTCGTAGCCGGCGTGGCGCAGCGCGCGCGCGAGCGAGTCGCCGATCGAGAGCGTGCGCCCTTGCACGACGACGAGCGGGCCGGTTGGGTTCGCGCTGCCGAACTCCAGCGAGACGCGCTCGCCGGCCGGCGCGCCGCGCCCGTAGTTCACGCCCTCGCGCAAGACATCGGCGACGACGCGCTGCCAGAACGCCGGCCGCAGCTTGAGGTTGACGAACCCGGCGAGCGCCGTCGCCTCGGCGACGGTCGCGCGGACGGCATCGTCGTCCAGAGCGCGGGCGATGAGCTCGGCCGCGATGTCCTGCGGCTTCTTGCGGGCGATGCGGGCCAGGCCGAAGGCGACGTTGGTCGCGACGTCGCCGAACTCCGCTCGGCGCGGCGCTTCGAACTGCACCACCGGCTCGGCGTCGGGCCAGAGCGCGCGCGCCGCCGCGCCGAAGCGAGCGGCCAGCTCGTCCAGCGTCAGCAACGCGGCGGGCTCCGCCGTACGGAGCCCATCAGTGGTGGTAGGGTTCATCGCGGGCGATCTTCGCCGCGCGGTACAGTTGCTCCAGCAGGAGCGCCCGCGCCCATTCGTGGAGCAGCGTCAGCGGCGAGAGCGACCAGCGCTCGTCGGCCCGGGCCTGCAGGGCCTCGGAGGCGCCGTAGGTTCCGGCGATCACCAGCGTCAGCCGCGCGATGCCCTGATGCGGGAGCCGCTCGATCCGCCGCGCCAGCTCTTCGCTCGTCATCTGCTCCCCGGTCCGCTCAAGCAGCCAGACGTGATCGCTCGGATCGAGCAACTTGAGGATCGCCTCGCCCTCCGCGCGCACCGCCCGCGCCGGATCGGCGCCGTCGGACGCCCGCACCTCGACCTCGTCGAGTCGATGGTACGGCCGCAGCCGTGCGCGAAAGTCCGCGAGCGCCTCGGCAATGTAGCGCTCGCGGACCTTGCCGACCGCGATCAGCCGAACGTTCAGGCGAGTATCCTTGCCGCCGCGCGGATGTCGGCCGGGAATTCGAGCTCGTGGTCCGCGGCGAAATCGCGTGCAAGTCCGATCTCGAGGGGATCGTCGATGTTAAGGATCTCGATGCCGACGACCTCGTCGTTCGGATCAAGATCGACAACGACCCCGAAATACTCGTCCTCGGGATCCTCCCAGCCGTATTCACGTACGACGCCATCCGGATCGCGGACGAGATCGAAAGAGCCGTTGGTTTTCATATCGGAGTATTGGACGTACGCGATCGGGCATTCGGGGTCGAGCGTAACGTCGATCGGTGTTTTCATGAGTTGACCGCTATCTCAGCGGCTTTTCGACGACGGTGATGACCCGCCGTTCGTATCGATCAGTGACAACTTTGAAAAGTCGGCCGTCATCACTATACCCGAAGTGTTCGATTCGTCCAAGCCGTGAACGACGCCGCCACGCAGAATAATGAAAGATGGCTTCGACCCCGTCCTTCGTGATGCAGAAACTCCGCATCCGCCGAAGCGCGTGATCGGTATATTCCAACGGATCTTCGTCCATGTCAATCCCGCACTGTGCGCAGCGGAAGTCCGAAGCCGTCCGGACCGCAGATGATGCGGCCGGAGAGTTCCAGCTCGGTGAGCAGCGGGAACAGCTCCGCCGGCGGCAGAGTGAGGCGGTCCACGAGCATGCCGGGATCGCACGCGCCGTTGCGCAGCAGCGCGAAGATGCTCCGCACCGCGGCCGAATCGCCGTCGGCTTCCGGGTCCTCACAGCGCTGCCGCGAAGCGCGGGCCTGCTTGGGCACGAGGCCGGCCGGTAGTGCCGCGAGCACGTCCTCGGCGTCGCGAACGAGGATCGCTCCGTCGCGGATGAGGGCGTTGCAGCCGGCGGCTTTCGGGCGGTCGACGTCGCCGGGGAAGGCCAGGACCGGGATCCCGCGGTCGGCGCCGTGGCCGGCGGTGTTGAGCGCACCGCTGCGCGCGGCGGCTTCGACGACCACCACGGCATCGGCGAGCGCGGCGATGACCGCGTTGCGGGCCAGGAACTGCCACGGCTGCGCGGGGACCCCGGGTGCGAACGGCGAGACGACCGCCCCGCCGCCGGCCGCGATCCGCGCCCCGAGCTCGCGGTGGCTCGGCGGGAAGAACCGGTCGTGGCCGCCGCCCAGGACGCCGATCGTCGGCGCGCCGGCGGCGAGTGCGCCCTCGTGGGCGGCCCCGTCGATCCCGAGCGCCAGCCCCGAGACCACGCAGACGCCACTGCGCCCGAGCTCCTCGGCCAGCTGCCGCGCCCGGCGGCGCCCGTCGTCCGAGGGGGCGCGCGTGCCGACCACGGCGACGCACGGCGCGCGCAGCCCGTCGAGCGCCCCGGCGACCCAGAGGCCCTCCAGGAGCGCTTCGCCGAGCCGCTCGCCGCACACGGCGTCGAGCTCCGCCCGCGAGACCCAGCGCAAAATGTCCACGCTTGCCGATCACGCGCGGCGGCCTCGGCGGCAAGAGGGCCGAGACCTTCAAGGATTCCCCGCCCGCCCACCGTAACGGGCCGTCCGATCCCTGCCCGCTCACGCGGGCCGGCCCGTACCGAGGAGAGAGCGAGCGATCGAATGGCAGCCGAAGCCTACTGCGTCAAGTGCAAGACCAAGCGCGAGATCAAAGACGCGCAGCAGATCACGATGAAGAACGGGCGCCCGGCGACCGAGGGCAAGTGCCCGGTCTGCGGGACGAAGATGTTCAAGATCGGAGCTGCGAGCTAAGCAGCGCAACGCCGGGAGCCGTGCCGAAGGGCGCGGCTCCTCGTTTCGCTTTGGCGTCGACTCCGGCTATACTGGACGGGCACCACAACATGTAGGGTGCGGGTCGCAAGCGACCCCCAAGCCTACCGAAGAGGACCTGCTAGCTGCTCTGCCCGCACTGCCGCAAGAACGATACTCGCGTTATCGACTCGCGCGACGACGACAACTCCATCCGCCGGCGGCGTGAGTGCCTCGGCTGCAAGCACCGCTTTACGACGTACGAGCGGATGGAAGCTCCGCGCCTGTTCGTCGTGAAGAAAGACGGCCGCCGCGAACAGTACAACCGCGAGAAGATTCTGAGCGGGCTGCGGCGCGCGACCCAGAAGCGGCCCGTCTCCGAAGCGCAGACCGAAGAGATCGTCGCCGCGATCGAGCGCGAGCTCTTCGCGCGCGGTGAGACGGAGGTCTCGGTGAACGTGATCGGCGAGAAGGTGATGGAGGCGCTCAAGAACGTCGACGAGGTCGCCTACGTGCGCTTCGCCAGCGTCTACCGCGATTTCCGCGACGTCGCGAGCTTCCGCGCCGAGCTCGAAGACCTGCTCGCGAAATGACGCCTACCGTCGCGGTCGTCCGGCTGCCGGAGGGCGAGGGATTGCCGCTGCCCGCATACATGACGGCCGGCGCGGCCGGTGCCGACGTCGTCGCGGCGATCGCGGGCGAGCTCGTGCTGGTCCCCGGCGGGCGGGCGCTGATCCCGACCGGGTTCGCGCTCGAAGTCCCGCCCGGGTTCGAGGTGCAGGTGCGGCCGCGCAGCGGGCTCGCGGTGAAGCACGGCGTCACGCTGCTGAACAGTCCCGGGACGATCGACAGCGACTACCGCGGTCCGGTGTGCGTCGTCGTGGTGAACCACGGCAGCGAGCCGTTCGTCGTCCGCCGCGGCGACCGAATCGCGCAGCTCGTCGTCGCGCCGGTCGTGCAAGCCGCGTTCCGTGAAGCCGCCGCGCTCGGCGCGAGCGCGCGCGGCGAGGGCGGTTTCGGCAGCACCGGGACGGCGTGAGCGCCTGAGAGCTGCTCGTGCGCGTCTACGTCGTGGGGCAGGGTGCGGTCGGAAGCTATCTCGGCGAATTGCTGCGCGGGATCGGAAACGACGTCGTCTACGCGCCGCGACAGCTCGACGCAGTCGAGCCGGTGGACGCGGACCTCGCGCTGGTGACGGTCAAAGCCTACGACACGCCGGACGCGATCGAGACGCTGCGGCGCGCGCTGCGCGATCCGGCGGCGACGACGATCGTCACGCCGCAGAACGGCGTCGGCAACGAAGAGCTGCTCGCTGCGGCGTTCGGCGCCGACAACGTGGTCGCCGCGGCGCTCACCGTCCCGGTCGACGTCGACGACAACGGCAAGAGCGTCGCGGCGAAGGGCGGCGGGATCGCGTTCGCGCCGGTCGGCTCGGCGAGCCCGCACAACTGGCTGCTCGCCGCGTTCGGCGCGACCGGGTTGCCGACGCGCGCCGTCTCCGACTACCGCGCGCTGAAGTGGTCGAAGCTCGCCTTGAACGTCGTCGCGAACGCGGCCTGCGCGATCCTCGACGTCCTGCCGGACCGGCTGGTGCACTATCACCAAGTCTTCCGGCTGGAGATCCTGGCGATTCGCGAGGTGCGCGCGACGATGAAGGCGCTGGGGATCGCGGCGATCGACTTGCCGCGCTACCCCGTGCGCGCGCTGCAAGGAATCGCCGCGCTGCCGAGCCCGGTGGCGCGCGCCGCGCTCGCCTCGCGGATCGCCGGCGGGCGCGGGACGAAACCGCCCTCGCTGCTGCTCGACCTGCGCAGCGCGAAACACCGCACCGAGGTCGACGTGTTGAACGGAGCGGTCGCGCGCGCGGCGCGCGAGGCCGGCGTTCCGGCGCCGGTGAACGCGGCGTACGCGCGGATCGTGAGCGACGTCGCGCACATGCCGCAGAAGTGGGCCAAGTACCGCGAGCGCCCCTCGGCGCTCGTCGCCGAAGTGGGCAACCGATAGCGATGGAGACCACGTGAGACATCCCAACGTTCCCGAGTCCCTGGAAGGCTGGGCGATCCTGCACCGGATGTTCCGGTTCGACCGGCGCCGCTGGGACGCGCTCGGCCCCGAGCGCGCGGCCTCGATCGAGCGCGAGGCGAGGGAGCTGCTCGCGCAGCCGGCGCGCGATGCCGACGCCGACGTCGGGCTTGCGCAGCTGCTCGGCCACAAGGGCGAGCTGATGCTCACCCACTACGCGCGCTCGTTCGACGCGCTCGGCGAGGTGCAGGCGCGCGTCGACAAGCTCGCGCTGCGCGACTACCTCGAACCGATGGAGTCGTACGTCTCGGTGCTCGAGCTGGGGCTCTACGCGGACACGGCGAAGATCCATGCCGAGCTGCGCGACCGCGGTCTCAAGCCGCACTCCGAGGCGTGGAACGAGACGTTCGACGCGCTGGTCGACGCCGCCGCGCGCGATCCGCGCAACGCGGCGCGGCTGTGGGCGAAGATCCCGCAGCGCCGCTACGCCTGTTTTTATCCGATGAACAAGAAGCGCGACGGCGCCGACAACTGGTACGCGACGCCGTACGACGAGCGCGCGAAGATGATGCTCGAGCACGGCAAGATCGGGCGCTCGTTCCACGGTCACGTCACGCAGGTGATCTCCGGCTCGATCGGCTTCGACGACTGGGAGTGGGGCGTCGACCTGTACGCCGACGATCCGCTCATCTTCAAGAAGCTGGTCTACGCGATGCGCTTCGACGAAGCGTCGGCGCGCTTCGGTGAGTTCGGCCGGTTCTGGACCGGGATGCAGTTCTCGGTTTCGCAGCTCGGCGTGTTCCTGGCCGGCGAAGCGTCGCCGGCGCTGCTCGCCGACCAGTCGCCGCAACCGGTGCTGCGCTGATGTCGCTCGCGATCGACCACGTCGACATGCGCGTTGCCGCGCTCGGTGCCGTGGAGCGATTCTACGACGCGTTCGCCGAACGGCTCGGTTTTACCGAGAAGCGGTACTCCAAGGTCGGCTTCGGCGGCTCGTCGTGGGAAGACGGCTCGCCCGACGATTACAACGCCGTGGAGTATTACGCGCGCGAATCGGGCGGCCCGAGGCTGTTCTTCGGCGTGATCGAAGAGATCGACGCGCAGCCCGCGAAAAGCCGGGTCGCTTTCGCGGTTCCCGAAGAAGAGCTCGAGGAGTGGGCGCGGGTGCTGCCCGGAATGGGCGCGCGCGAGATCGAGCTGGGCGATCCGAGCTATCCGGCGGTGTTCTTCACCGACCCGCTCGGGA
Source organism: Candidatus Eremiobacterota bacterium (assembly GCA_019235885.1). Classification (GTDB taxonomy): domain Bacteria; phylum Vulcanimicrobiota; class Vulcanimicrobiia; order Vulcanimicrobiales; family Vulcanimicrobiaceae; genus Vulcanimicrobium. The sequence goes on from JAFAKB010000071.1 coordinate 140,344, forward strand.
CGCGCCTCGAAGTCTGCGCGCGCCGTCCCGCTCCGTGAACCGCCTCCCGCATTCCGAGCTGAAGCGCGACGCGCTTCTCGCCGTCTGTTCGCTCGCGCCGCCGCTCGCCGGCGGCGCCTGCGCGTGGTGCGCCGCGACGCTGCCGCCGCGGCGCCGCACCTGGTGCAGCGACCGCTGCGGCGAGCTGTTCTGGGCAAATCACTGGTGGTCGGTCGCGCGCCGCGAGGCGAAGCGCCGCGACCGCTATCGCTGCAAGCGCTGCGGAACGCGCGCCCCGAAGCGGCCCTCGCACAGCACGTTTCGCAGCCGCACCGCGTATCTGCGCGCGATGCGCGCGTGGCGCGCCGCCAAACGCACCGAGCGGCTCGAGGTGAACCACATCGTCCCGTGCAAAGGACGCCACCGCGCGCTCGACTGCGCGCACCATCTCGACAACTTGGAGACGCTCTGTCCGGCGTGTCACAAGCAGCACACGTCGGCCCTGCGGCTGGTCACCGCGGCCCCGTAGCGGCCCGGGAGAGCGGTTCCGAGGTGGGAAAACGCTCGGCATGAGCACGACCGCCGAACGGGCCCCCATCGAGACCGTCAACCCGGCTACCGGCGAGCCGATTCGCCGCTACGAACCGCACGACAAGGCCGCGGTCGACGCGCGGCTTGACGCCGCGGTCGCGGCGGCGGAGCGCTGGCGCATGACGCCATTCGCCGAACGCGCCGTGCGGCTGCGCGCGGCGGCGGATTCTTTGCGCGAGCACAAGGGCGAGCTGGCCGAGCTGGCGACGCGCGAGATGGGCAAGCCGATCGCCGAGGCGGAGGCCGAGGTGGAGAAGTGCGCGGTCTGCTGCGACTGGTTCGCCGCCAACGGCGAGCGGCTGTTGCAGAGCGAAGAGCATCCGTCCAACGCGGCGCGCAGCTACGTCGCGTTCCGCCCGCTCGGCGTCGTGCTGGCGATCATGCCGTGGAACTTTCCGTATTGGCAAGTGTTCCGCGCCGCGGCGCCCGCGCTCATGGCGGGCAACGTCGTCGTTCTCAAGCACGCGGCGAACGTCACCGGCGTCGCGCTGAAGGTCGAAGAGATCTTCCGCGCCTGCGAGTTCCCCGCGGGCGCGTTCGCCACGCTCTTGGTGCCGAGCAAGGAGATGGAGTCCATCGTGCTCGACGAGCGCGTCGCGGCGGTGACGCTCACCGGCAGCGAAGGCGCCGGCTCGGCGGTCGGCGCCGCAGCCGGAAAGGCGATCAAGAAAACGGTGATGGAGCTCGGCGGCTCCGACTACTTCATCGTGCTCGCCGACGCCGATTTGGAGAAAGCCGCGGAGATCGGCGTCAAGGCGCGCTTTCAGAACACTGGGCAGAGCTGCATCGCGGCGAAGCGCTTCATCGTCGAGGAAGCGGTCTACGACCGCTACGCCGAGCTGTTCGTCGAGCAGACGCGCGCGCTGAAGGTGGGCGATCCGATGGACCGCTCGACGCAGATCGGCCCGCTCGCGCGCGCCGACTTGCGCGACGCGCTCGCCGAGCAAGTTCGCGACACCGTGGCGGCCGGCGCGAAGCTGCTGCTCGGCGGCGAGCCGCTCGAGCGGCCCGGCGCGTATTACGCGCCGACCGTCGTCGGCGACGTGCGGCCGGGGATGCGCATGGCGAGCGAAGAGACGTTCGGCCCGACGGCGGCGATGATGCGCGCGCGCGACGCCGCGCACGCGGTTGAGCTCGCCAACGACTCGCGCTTCGGCCTAGGCGGCAATCTTTGGACGCGCGATACCGCGCGCGCGGAGCAGCTCGCGGCGGAGCTGCGCTCCGGAAACTGCTTCATCAACGGGATGACCGCCTCCGATCCGCGGCTGCCGTTCGGCGGGGTGAAGAAGAGCGGGCTCGGGCGCGAGCTCTCCGAGTTCGGGATCCGCGAGTTCGTCAACGTCCAGACGGTCTGGATCGGCCCCGACACCGGCGCGAGCGCCGCCGGGCGCGCCTCGGAGTAGCCGCCAAGGCTGCTCACGAAGGACGCCCGACGATGGGCGAGACGATCCGCAAGCTCTCGGTCCTGGACTCGGCGTTCCTGTTCGCCGAAACGGCGGAGTGCCCGATGCACGTCGGGAGCCTGACGATCGTCATGCTCCCCGACGGCTATGCCGGCGACTTCTACGAAGATTTCAAAACACGGATCGAGCGGCGCATCGACCACGCGCCGAGCCTGCGCTGGAAGCTCGCGCAGACGCCGTTCGACGTCGACCGGCCGAGCTGGGTCGAGGACGAGCAGTTCGACGTGAACCGGCACGTGATGCGCGGCGCTCTTCCCGCGCCGCAC